>NZ_JARUXD010000121.1:0-5899 GCF_030433875.1 Curtobacterium sp. PsM8
GGCCCGGTACCAGCTGGTACCGGGCCTCCCGTCCGTTCTGTGGTCGCGTGGCTAGATCGAGAAGCCGAGCGCGCGCATCATCTCGCGGCCGTCGTCGGTGATCCGCTCCGGACCCCACGGCGGCATCCAGACCCAGTTGATGCGGAACGCGTCGACGATTCCGTCCAGCGCGTTCGCGGTGTCGTTCTCGATGACGTCCGTCAGCGGGCAGCCCGCGCTCGTGAGCGTCATGCTGATGATGAGCGCCGTGGCCTCGTCGTCCCAGGCCAGGTCGTAGATCAGCCCGAGGTCGACGATGTTGACGCCGAGCTCCGGGTCCTGGACCTCTTTCAGCCCCTCGACGACCTCGTCGAACTTCTCCGGTGCGAGTGTGGTGATCATCGTCACTCCGCCGGTGCGACGGCTGCGGCCTGCACGTAGCGGTCGTAGCCCTCGTTCTCGAGACGCTCGGCCAGCTCCGGGCCACCCTGCTCGGCGATCTTGCCCGCGACGAACACGTGGACGAAGTCCGGCGTGATGTAGCGGAGGATGCGCGTGTAGTGGGTGATGAGCAGCACACCGAGGCCGGTCGCCGCCTTGGCCCGGTTGACGCCCTCGGAGACGATCTTCAGCGCGTCGACGTCGAGACCGGAGTCGGTCTCGTCGAGCACGGCGAACTTCGGCTTGAGGAGCTCGAGCTGCATGATCTCGTGGCGCTTCTTCTCGCCGCCGGAGAAGCCCTCGTTGACGTTGCGCTCGGCGAAGGCCGGGTCCATCTTGAGGTCGGCCATCGAGGTACGGAGGTCCTTGATCCAGCCGCGGAGGGCCGGGGCCTCGCCGTCGATCGCCGTCTTGGCGGTGCGGAGGAAGTTCGACACCGTCACGCCGGGGATCTCGACCGGGTACTGCATGGCGAGGAACATGCCGGCACGGGCGCGCTCGTCGACGCTCATCGCCAGGACGTCCTGGCCGTCGAGGGTGATCGAGCCACCGGTGACGTGGTAGCGCGGGTGCCCGGCGATCGTGTAGGCCAGGGTCGACTTGCCGGAGCCGTTCGGGCCCATGATCGCGTGGATCTCGCCCTCGTTGATCGTCAGGTCGACGCCCTTGAGGATCTCCTTGACACCCTGGTCGGTGTCGATGGCGACCTGCAGGTCACGGATTTCGAGAGTGGACATTGCGTTCCTTCGGTTGCAGCTGTGGTGCGGCGTCAGCCGCGGGAAGAGTGTGGGTTCGCGCTCAGGCGACCGGGACCGGGTCGTGCACGTCGACGTAGACGTCGCCGTCACGGACCTCGACCCGGAAGACCGGCACCGGCTCGTACGCCGGGAAGTTCTTCGGCTTGCCGGTCGTCAGCGAGAACTGCGAGCCGTGCGCCCAGCACTCGAGCGAGTCACCCTCGACGAAGCCCTCGGACAGCGAGATGTCGCCGTGCGTGCAGGTGTCACCGATGGCGTGCACGGTGCCGGCCGAGTCCTTGACGATCGCGATGGCGGTGCCGTCGACGACCGCGCGCATCGGGCTGTCCACCGCGATGTCGCTCTCGGCGCAGACCTTCTCGGCCATCAGGCGTCGACCCCAGCGGGAGCGGACCCGACGGCAGCGGCCTCGGCGACCGGCGCAGCGAGGACCGTCCGGCCCTCCATGAGTTCCTGCTCGACGGCGGCGATGAGCCGCTCCTCGAGCTCGGGCGCACCGATCTTCTGGATGACCTCGACCAGGAAGCCCAGGACGACGAGACGACGCGCTTCTTCCTCCGGAATGCCACGGGCCTGCAGGTAGAAGAGCTGCTCGTCGTCGAAGCGACCGGTGGCACTGGCGTGGCCGGCACCGGTGATGTCGCCCGTCTCGATCTCGAGGTTCGGGATGCTGTCGGCGCGCGTGCCCTCGGTCAGGACCAGGTTGCGGTTCTGCTCGTACGAGTCGGTGCCCGCAGCGGAGCGTCCGATGAGGACGTCGCCGATCCAGACCGTGTGCGCACCCTGACCCTGCAGCGCACCCTTGTAGTTGACACGGCTGCGGGTGTTCGGGGCGTCGTGGTCGACGTAGACCTGCTGCTCGATGTACTGGCCGGCGTCGGCGAAGTAGACGCCGTACATCTCGACGTCGCCACCCTGCGCACCGAGGTGCGTCGACGGGTTGACGCGGATGACGTCACCGCCGAGCGAGACCACGACGTGCTTCAGGAAGGCGTCGCGGCCGACCTCGGCGAAGTGCGTCGAGACGTGCACCGCGTCGTCGTCCCAGTCCTGGACCGTGACGACGGTGAGGCGCGCGCCGTCGCGGACGACGACCTCGACGTTCTCGCTGAGGAGCGCCGACCCGCGGTTGTCGATCACGACGATGCCCTGCGCGTGCGGCTCGGCGGTGATGACCGTGTGCGCCGCCCGCGGCTGCGTGCCGAAGTCGGAGCGGGTCACGGTGATGAACTCGTGCTCGTCGGTGCCCTTCACGGTGATCGCCAGGACGGCGTCACGCGCGCTCCAGGCAGCGGCAGCCGCCCGGTCCTCCGGCAGTCCGGCGCCGCCGACGCGGGGGTCGTCGCTGCGACCCCACTCGACGTCAGCGCCCGCGGACTGAGTCGCGAGGAAGGGGTACGCCGAGCCGTCCAGCGTGCTGTCGAGCAGCGGCTGGATCTTGGCGAGCGGCGCGAACTTCCAGTTGACCTCTCGGCCGGTGACGGCGGGGAAGGCGCTGACGTCGCCCGAGCGGAACCGCTGGGAACGCGTCTGCACCGGCACCTTGGTGTCCCAGCCGCCGTCGGAGTGCGCCCGGGCGCCGTGCTGGTCCGTACCGCCCGACGAGAGCGTGCTCGCGGGCTCCGTCGGCTGGTCGATGTGGGGAGGAGGGGTGGTGCTGGACATCTAGCCGACGGATCCTTCCATGCTCATCTCGATGAGCTTGTTGAGTTCGAGTGCGTACTCCATCGGGAGTTCGCGGGCGATGGGCTCGATGAATCCGCGCACGATCATCGCCATGGCCTCGTCCTCGGCCATGCCGCGGGACATGAGGTAGAACAGCTGCTCCTCGCTGACGCGGGAGACAGTTGCCTCGTGGCCGAGCTGCACGTCGTCGACACGGATGTCGATCGCCGGGTAGGTGTCGCTCCGCGAGACGGTGTCGACGAGCAGCGCGTCACAGCGGACCGTGTTGGCCGAGTGGTGCGCGCCCGGGTCGACCCGGACCTCGCCGCGGTACCCGGCACGACCGCCACCACGGGCGATCGACTTGGAGACGATCGACGACGTCGTGTACGGCGCCATGTGGATCATCTTCGCGCCGGCGTCCTGGTGCTGGCCGGGGCCGGCGAAGGCGACGGACAGGGTCTCGCCCTTGGCGTGCTCGCCGGCGAGGTAGATGGACGGGTACTTCATCGTGACCTTGGACCCGATGTTGCCGTCGATCCACTCCATGGTCGCGCCCTCGTGGGCGATCGCACGCTTGGTGACGAGGTTGTAGACGTTGTTCGACCAGTTCTGGATCGTCGTGTACCGAACGCGGGCGTTCTTCTTCACGATGATCTCGACGACGGCCGAGTGCAGGGAGTCCGACTTGTAGATCGGGGCGGTGCAGCCCTCGATGTAGTGGATGTAGGAGTCCTCGTCCGCGATGATCAGCGTCCGCTCGAACTGGCCCATGTTCTCCGTGTTGATGCGGAAGTAGGCCTGGAGCGGGATCTCGACGTGGACGCCCTTCGGGACGTAGACGAACGAGCCGCCGGACCACACGGCCGTGTTCAGGGCAGCGAACTTGTTGTCGCCGGCCGGGATCACGGTGCCGAAGTACTCCTCGAACAGCTCCGGGTGCTCGCGCAGCGCCGTGTCGGTGTCCATGAAGATGACGCCCTGCTGCTCCAGGTCCTCGCGGATCTGGTGGTAGACGACCTCGGACTCGTACTGCGCGGCGACGCCGGCGACGAGGCGCTGACGCTCGGCCTCCGGGATGCCCAGGCGTTCGTACGTGGTGCGGATGTCCTCGGGGAGGTCCTCCCACGACTCGGCCTGCTTCTCCGTCGACTTCACGAAGTACTTGATGTTGTCGAAGTCGATGTCCGACAGGTCGGCGCCCCACGAGGGCATCGGCTTGCGGTCGAAGAGCTTCAGCGCCTTCAGCCGGTTCGCACGCATCCACTCGGGTTCGCCCTTGCGGCCGGAGATGTCGGTGACGACCTCTTCCGACAGGCCACGGCGCGCAGAGGCGCCGGCCGCGTCGGAGTCGGCCCAGCCGAATTCGTACTGGCCGAGCCCTTCGAGTTCTGGACGGTCGATGAGCACGTCGGACATGGTCTCCTCGTTTCCTTCTCGCAACAGCGTCTCCGGTACAACCCGGTGGTGTCGGACACCATTCCACCGCAGGCCGCCGACACGGCGTCCCATGGTGTTGCTGCCTCGCAACGTCGATGTTCCCACGCAGTCGCGGGACCGATCGGCGATCACGGCCCATTCGGAGCCGGCGCCTGCCTAGACTTGACTGCTGCTGAACCCTCGAATCCTACAGGTCCAGGGCCCGGAACAACAGGAAGGCACCACCCTCGTGACTCGCGTCGGACCAACCGTCGAGCAGGACGTCCGGACCCCGACCCCCTGGTGGTCGCTCCCCCGCACCGTCGACCCGCGCGTCGTGGTCCTCGCCTGGGCGTCGTTCGTGGTCGAGGTCGTGCTCATCGGCACCGGCGGCCTGGTGCGCCTGACCGCCTCCGGACTCGGCTGCCCCACCTGGCCGAAGTGCACCACCGACTCGCTCGTGTCGACGCCCGAGATGGGCATCCACGGGATCATCGAGTTCGGCAACCGTCTGCTGACCTTCGTGCTGGTCGTCGTCGCGATCGCGATGTTCCTGGCGGTCGTCCGGATGCGCAAGACGCGTCCCGAGCTGTTCTGGTTGGCGTTCGCCCAGGGCGCGGCGATCCCCGTCCAGGCCGTCATCGGCGGCGTGTCGGTCATCTCGGGCCTCAACCCGTTCGTCGTCGGGCTGCACTTCGTCGTGTCGGCCGTGCTCACGAGCATCACCGCCGCCCTGGTCTACCGCTCGGTGAACGGCCCCCGCGTCCGCGACCGGATCGTGCCGCGCTGGTACTTCGACGTCGTCCGCGGCACCGTGGTCGCCGTCGCCCTCACCGTCCTCATCGGCATCCTCACCACCGGCAGCGGTCCGCACGCCGGTGCCAGTGAGCGTGTCGACGGCGGCGCGGTCCACCGGACGGGCTTCGACACGCAGCTCATGGAGCACCTGCACGCCATCCCCGCCTACGCGACCTTCGCGCTGACCCTGGTGCTCGTGATCGGTGCGGTCCGCCTCGGCATCTCGAGCCGGAGCGTCCTGCTGCTGCTCGTCGTCGAGTTCGTCCAGATCGCGGTCGGGCTCACCCAGGCGCGCACCGGTCTGCCGGTCGGCCTGGTCGGCACCCACATGGTGCTCGCCGGCCTGCTCGTCGCAGCGATGACCGCGGTCGTGCTCTCCACCCGGTCCAGTGCCGGTCGGGACGCCGTCCGGGCCTGATCCGGCTCGGCCGTCCGCGGCTGTGGGGCCGAACACGTCGACACCGGAGCCGTCTGTGTGGGGTGATCCGCGCCTCCCGGACAGCGACCCGTCCTGTCCGGACCGCGGACCCACCAGCGCAAGGCTCACCGCTCACCGCTCACCGCTCACCGCTCACCGTCCAAGGGTGCGTCGGTACTGCTGCGCCGGCCTGGAGGCACGCCCCGCCGCGCGACGCGACCCGCGTACGAGACACGGCCGGCTCCCCGGCTCGCGCCGCACGAGTCAACTCGGTCCCCCATCCGGCCCCGCGAACGACGACGGGCACTGCGAACGACGACGGGCCCCGGCGCCGGGGGGGGGGGGGGCGGGGGGCGGCCGGGGGGGGGAGGGGGGGGAGGGGGGCCACCGGGGGGGCCGCGGGGGGGGGGGCCCCCGCCGG
>NZ_JARUXD010000122.1:0-5615 GCF_030433875.1 Curtobacterium sp. PsM8
AGCCGCGCCACCTCGGCCGCATCGGGCGTCCGGGCGCGGGGGGGCGGGGGGGCCCCCCGCCCCGGGGCGGGGGCCCCCCCCATTTCCCCCCCCCCCCCCGGCAGCCCCCCCGAGACCCCCCCCCCCCCCGGCCGGGGGGGGGCCCCCCCCGTCATGCAGGCGGTGCTGCCCGTCAGCCGCGGATGACCGACGGGTGCGCGCGGAGCTCCTCGGCCACCAGGAAGGCGAGCTCGAGGGACTGCATGTGGTTCAGGCGCGGGTCGCAGAGCGACTCGTACCGGGTCGCCAACGTGGCCTCGTCGATGTGCTCCGAGCCGCCGAGACACTCGGTGACGTCGTCGCCGGTGAGCTCCACGTGCATGCCGCCCGGGTACGTGCCGACCGCACGGTGCACCTCGAAGAAGCCCAGGACCTCGTCCACGACGTCGTCGAAGCGGCGGGTCTTGTAGCCGTTCGGCGTCGTCAGCCCGTTGCCGTGCATCGGGTCGGTGACCCAGAGCGGGGTGGCGTCCATGCCCTTGACCGCCTCGAGCAGCTTGGGCAGCTCGTCACGGACCTTGCCGGCACCCATGCGGGTGATGAACGTCAGGCGGCCTGGCTCGCGCTGGGGGTCGAGCTTCTCGATCAGGGCCTGCATGTCGGCGACCGTGGTGGTCGGGCCGAGCTTGACCCCGATCGGGTTCCGGACGCGGGACAGGAAGTCGACGTGGGCGCCGTCGAGGTCGCGGGTGCGCTCCCCGATCCAGATGAAGTGCCCGGAGGTGTCGTACGCCTGGCCGGACCGGCTGTCGATCCGGGTCATCGGGCGCTCGTAGTCCATCAGCAGCCCCTCGTGCGAGGCGTAGAACTCGACGTGCTTGAGCGCTTCGAAGTCGGCACCGCACGCGGCCATGAACTGGATCGCGCGGTCGATCTCGGCGGCCAGGTTCTCGTACCGGGCGTTCGCCGGGTTGGCGGCGAAGCCCTTGTTCCACGAGTGCACCTGCCGCAGGTCCGCGAAGCCGCCCTGGGTGAAGGCCCGGACCAGGTTCAGGGTCGACGCGGCCGTGTGGTAGCCCTGCACCAGGCGACGGGGGTCGGCCTGGCGGGACTCCGGCGTGAAGTCGTAGCCGTTGACGATGTCGCCGCGGTAGGCCGGCAGGGTGACGTCGCCCCGGGTCTCCCAGTCACTCGAGCGGGGTTTGGCGAACTGGCCCGCCATCCGACCCATCTTGATGACCGGGGTCGAGGCACCGTAGGTGAGGACGACGGCCATCTGCAGGATCGTCTTCACGCGGTCGCGGATCGAGTCAGCGGTGGCACCGGCGAAGGTCTCGGCGCAGTCGCCGCCCTGCAGCAGGAACGCCCGGCCCGAGGCGGCGGCGGCCAGACGGTCGCGCAGCTGGTCGACCTCGCCTGCGAAGACGAGCGGCGGCAGCGTGGCGATCTCGGCCGAGGCGGCTTCGGCAGCGGCGGGGTCCGGCCACGTCGGCTGCTGCTTGATCGGGAGCGTGCGCCAGTGGTCGAGGCCCGCGATCAGGTCCGGATCCTGCAGGGTGAGGGAGTCGATCGACTCGGACAAGGCTGCACCTCGGTCTTGTGGTTCGCGCACGGCCGTCGACGGTGCGACGGCGTCCCGACGGATGCGGGACCGTCCGATCTTACCGTCCGGCGGCGGAGCGACGCTCGCGCATGACGCTCTCGCGGGCACTCGTGGCCCGCTCCTTGACGCTCGTCGCGTAGACGTCCTCGTACTCCTGGCGGCTCAGCCCCCGGAGCTCGTGCATGATCTCGTCCGTGACGCTCCGCAGGATGAAGCGGTCGGTCTCGAGCCCCTCGAAGCGCGAGAAGTCGAGCGGCTTGCCGAACACGACACCGACGCGCTTGAACTTCGGGAACTTCTGCCCGATCTGCTGGACCTCACGCGTGCCGACCATGGCGACGGGGACCACCACGACCCGACCCTCGAGCACCATCCGGGCGATGCCGGTGCGTCCGCGGTAGAGCTTGCCGTCCGGGCTGCGAGTGCCCTCGGGGTAGATGCCGAGCTGCTCGCCGCGGGCCAGGACCTGCAGGCCGGTGCGGAGCGACGCCTCGGACGCCTTGCCGCCGGAGCGGTCGATCGGCAGCTGGCCGATCGCGTTGAAGAACGTCTTCGTCGCCCAGCCCTTGAGGCCGCGCCCGGTGAAGTAGTCGCTCTTCGCCAGGAACGACATCCGCCGGTCGAGCACCGCGGGCAGGATCACCGAGTCGATGAACGAGACGTGGTTCGACGCGAAGATGACCGGGCCGGAGGCGGGGACGTTCTCGCGTCCGACCACCCACGGCCGGAACAGGGTCAGGATGAGCGGGCCGAGCACGAAGTTCTTCAGCAGCCAGTAGAGCATCGTCGACTCCGTCGGGTGGTGGGTGTGCGGACCGTGCGGGGTACCGGCAGCCGCGGTTCAGGCGGTCCGGGCGTGGATGCGGGCGAGGTCGGCAGCACCGACGACACCGGCGTCGTTGACGAGCTCGGCGATCACGAAGTCCGGCTCCGGGTGGTAGCCCCGCGCCGGCAGGTTGTTGAGGTACGCCTGCTTGATCGGCTCGAGCAGCCGGTCCCCCGCGCTGGCGACGCCGCCGCCGAAGACGAACAGCTGCGGGTCGAGCACGGCCGACAGGGACGCACACGCTTCGCCGAGGTGGCGACCGAGACGCCGGAGGGCCGCGAGGGCGCCCGGGTCGTCGGCGAGGATGAGCTCCCCCACGACGGCGCCGTCGAGCTGCCCGCCGTTGGCGTCACGCGCTTCGGCCAGGGCGACACCGATGCCGCCGGCGTCCGCGACGTCGTTCGCCATCCGCTGCAGGGCACGACCGGAGCCGTACTGCTCGATGCAGCCGCGGGCCCCGCAGCCACAGGGCAGGCCGTTCGGCACGATGCGCAGGTGGCCGATCTCGCCGCCGGTGCCGAAGCCGCCGCGGAACAGCCGGTCCTCGGTCACGATCGCGCCGCCGACCCCGGTGCCGATGGTGAGCATGGTCATGTCGGACACGAGCCGACCGGCACCGAAGCGGAACTCGGCCCACCCGGCGGCGTTCGCGTCGTTGTCGACGGTGATGTGCAGGTCGCCCAGACGCTCCTGGAGCTTCTGGCGCAGGGGCTCGTTCCGCCAGCGGATGTTCGGCGTGTAGTACACGATCGACTGCGAGGCGTCGATGAACCCGGGGGCGGCGACCCCCACCGCACCGACCTGGTGCTGGAGTCTGAGGCGCTCGACCATCGACACGACGTCGTCGAGCATGGCGATCGGGTCCGCAGCGTTCGTGGCGACGCGGTCCTCGGCGAGGATCTCGCCCAGCTCCGTGACGACCGCTCCCGCGATCTTGGTGCCCCCGATGTCGATTCCGATGGCATGCACGAACACGGAGCCTACCGGTTCGGGGACGACTCACCGAACGAGGCCGACTCACCGAACGCGAGGGGAGTCGTCCTATGCTGAGCGGGAGCCGACTCGAAGATGAGCGGACTCACATCGAACGGGACAACGAGGGAGTTGCCGTGACCGATCAGCGTGCTGACCGCACCACGTCCACCAGCACGGGCGGATCGCCCGTCGCGCACGAGAGCGCACCAGCCGCCGCCGGACGCCACACGGCGCCCGCACCCGGTGCGCTCGGGAGCGCCGCCGACAGCGGCCCGGTCGCCCCCGACCACGGCTCCGCCGCCCGCCTGCTGTCGGACCGCGCACGCCTCACCCCCGCGCGGCCGATCCTGGCCGAGCGCACCGGCGACACCTGGACCGGCATCGCCGCCGCCGACGTGCTGGCCCGCGTCCGGGCCATCGCCAAGGGCTTCGTCGCCGCCGGCCTGCAGCCCGGCGCCCACGTCGCGATCCTGTCCCGCACCCGGATGGAGTGGACGCTCGTCGACTTCGCCGTGTGGACCGCGGGCCTGGTCTCCGTGCCGGTCTACGAGACCAGCTCCCCCGACCAGATCCGGCACATCCTGTCGGACTCCGAGTCGGTCGCGATCGTCGTCGAGAAAGAGGAGCACGCACGACGTGTCGCCGGCATCGCGCCCGACCTGCCGCACCTCGGCCAGCACTGGACGATCGACGGCGGCGGCCTGGACGACCTGGCGCGCCTGGGCGAGGAGATCGCCGACGACGAGCTCGACGCCCGCACGGCCGCCGTCTCCGGTCGGGACGACGCCACGATCATCTACACGTCGGGCACCACCGGACGGCCGAAGGGCTGCGTGCTGCGGCACGACAACTTCACCGCCACGGTCGAGGGCTCGACCGACGCGATGTCGGAGATCGTCGCCGGTGACGCCTCGACGCTGCTGTTCATCCCGATGGCCCACGTCTTCGCCCGGTTCATCGCGGCGATGTCGGTCTCGGCTGGCGTCCTGGTCGGGCACGAGCCGGACACGAAGGACCTGATGCGGGCGGTGTCGACCTTCAAGCCGACCTTCCTGCTCGCGGTCCCCCGGGTGTTCGAGAAGATCTACAACTCGGCCGAGCAGAAGGCCGACCTCGGCGGCAAGGGCCGGGTCTTCCGCGCGGCCGCCGCGACCGCCGTCGCGCACTCCGAGGCCGTCGCCGCCGGACGGGTCCCGCTCGGGCTGTCCCTGCGCTTCCGCCTGTTCGACCGGCTCGTGTACCGCAAGCTGCGCGAGGCGATCGGCGGCCGCGTGCGCTACGCCATCAGCGGCTCGGCACCGCTCTCCCCGCGGCTGTCGCACTTCTTCCGCTCCATCGGCGTGCACATCCTCGAGGGCTACGGGCTCACCGAGACGACCGCACCGGCGACGGTGAACCGGGCGACCGAGCTCCGGATCGGGTCGGTCGGGCGGGCGCTGCCGGGCGTCGAGATCCGGATCGCCGACGACCAGGAGATCCTGATCCGCGGCGTCGACGTCTTCGATCGCTACTGGCAGAACCCGGAGGCCACGGCAGCCGCCTTCCGTGACGGCTGGTTCCGTACCGGCGACCTCGGTCGGCTGGACGGCGACGGGGTCCTGTCCGTCACCGGCCGCGCCAAGGAGCTCATCGTCACCGCGAGCGGCAAGAACGTGGCACCGGCCCCGCTCGAGGACGCGATCCGCGAGCACCCGCTCGTCGGACAGGTCGTCGTCGTCGGCGAGGGCAAGCCCTTCGTCGCCGCACTGGTCACGCTCGACCGCGACATGCTGCCGGGCTGGTGCGAGGCACGCGGCATCGCCCCGGCCCTCACCCCGCAGCAGGCCGCCCACGACGAGCGCGTGCAGCAGGCCGTCCAGGAGGCCGTGGACACCGCGAACGGGCGGGTCTCCCGTGCCGAGTCGGTGCGGTCCTTCTCGGTCGTCGACGCGGACCTCACCGAGGCCTCGGGGCACCTCACGCCGAAGCTCACCATCAAGCGCTCGGTCGTCCTGCGCGACTTCGCCGCGGACATCGAGTACATCTACTCGGGGTCGAAGGTCCAGACCACGGCGACGCCGGTGGTGCAGTCGCGACGGCGGCACTGACCGTCCGGCTGTTGCGGCCGGAACCGCCTGGAGGCGCCCGGGCCCCCCCCGCGGGGCGGGGGGGGGGGGCGCCGGGGGGGGGGGTGGGGGGGGGGGCGGGGGGGGGGGGGCCCCCCCCCCCAGCCCCGGGGGGGGGCCCCCGCGC
>NZ_JARUXD010000123.1:0-5522 GCF_030433875.1 Curtobacterium sp. PsM8
CCCCGCCCCGCCCCCCCCCCCCCCCCCCCCCCGCCCCCCCCCCCCCCCCCCCGGGCGCGCCCCCCCCCGGGCTCGGGGGCGTCCCGGACTGACGCCGGCGTCATCCGCCGGCGCAACCGCACCGGACGGGAGGCCCGGATCACGTGAGCAGACCGCTCACCGGATCCGGGCCTCCAGTCCGTCAGCGGAGTCACGCCCCTGGACACTGCCCCCGCGGCGCCACGAGCCCGCTGAACGGGCCCGCCTCGCCGAGACGCCGCCGGAACGCACGGCGCCGTGCGGACCCGTGCGGACCCGTGCGGACCCGTGCGGACCCGCTGAACGGGCCCGTCTCGCCGAGACGCCGCCGGATGCTTGCGACGCCGCCGAACTCGGCGGCGTCCCACGAACTCGGCGGCGTCCCGCGCGCTCGGCGGCGTCCCGCGGGCCCGGCGGCGTCCCGCGGGCTCGGCGGCGTCCCGTACTGACGCCGGCGTCATCCGCCGACACCGGCACACCAGCCGCACCGGAGCTCAGGCGCGGTGGTGGTCCCGACCGAAGAGGGACGTGAGCGTCGCGACGATCGCCATCCGGAGCCGGACCCCCGCGGGTGGCGCCGGCGGCAGGGTCCGGATCGGCGCCGTGAACGCCAGGTCGTGCAGGTTGTTGCGCTTCGACCCGTCCCAGTTCGCGAACAGGTACGGCGTGCCGAGCGCCATCAGGCTGCGGACCGGTGCCGGACGCGTGCCGGAGGCGGCGACCGCGTAGCCGGAGTGGCCGGCCGTGATCGCCTGGATGACGGTGTCCGCGTCGGTGACGCCGTTGGCGGTCACCACGGTGGTGATGCCCGTGCGGTCGCGGGCGACGAATTCGATGATGTGTTCAGTCACGAGGTACTCAGGGTCGCGAGTCTCCGTCTCGGCGTGGGTGAGACGCACGAGGCTTGGCCGGAACCGACGTTGCTTCCGTCGTCGAGGATACGTCGCACCTGGCGGGACGGCGCACGGACGATCCCGATTGCGTACCCGCGTCGGGCACCACCGACCGCCGGCACGCCTCAGGCGACCCAGACGACGATGCCGTTGTACCCGTTCAGCAGGGCGGCGACCCCGGCTCGGAGCGCCCGGCCGGCCCGCTCGTCGGTGAACGTCGACGGGTCGTGGTGGCTCGAGGTGCCGAGCCCCTCCCCACGGAAGCCCGCGCCGGTCCAGTCCGCCGCGGTGACGTTGGCGGTCGGCTCCGCGATCTCGGCTCCGAGCACCAGGAACTGCTGGTGGAGCGCCGAGGGCGAGATCGCGGCGATCGGGTCGACCAGCTCGTCACCGACGCTGATCACCAGGTCGGCGCGCTCGCCGATCGCGGCGGCGACCGAGGGCAACCGGTCGTCGGCGCTGTCGGCCACGATCGGGACGACGGCGACGTCCTCGGCTCGTGCCCACGAGTCGACGGCGTCCACGAGGGTCTCGGTCTGCGCGTTCGGCTTCCCCGGCGAGAGCAGCACGACGCGGTACCCGGACGGCGGCGCGACGTCGTCCCACGAGTGCGGCGCCGGGGTGACGGTGGCCTCGGGGGCGGGCGGGGAGTCCGGGTCGACGAACCCCGAGCCGAGCGCGCCCTTCCCCCGCACCGGGGTCGGGGCGTCCGTCGGGACGGCTCCGGTCGCGGATCCGGTCTGGAGGCCCGTGGCCTGCTCCGTGCCGCCGGTCCGGCTGGTCTGCTCCGCACCGCTCGAGCACCCCGTGACGAGGACCGAGCCGGCCGCCACCAGGGCGGCGGCAGCGAGGACGGTGGTGGCGCGGCGGGTCAGACGGATCACGAGACGCCATGCAAGCACAGCCCACGGCCGCGACGGTCCGGTGCGGCCCGCTGTCCAGAGGCCGTCCAGACGCTGGTCACCTGCTGTTCGCCTGCGCGTCGATCTCGGCCGCGATGGTCAGCCCGGTGATGCACCGAACCACCCGTCCCGCTCGCAGCGGGCTCTCCCTCCTCTCCCTGCCCGCCCTCCCCCGGATCGCCACCCGGCTCGTCGCCCTGCTGGTGCTCGTCGGCACCGTCGTCGTCAGCCTGCTGACGGGGGCGTCCGCGGCGAGCGCCCACGGCTTCAGCTCCGTCGTCTACGCGGACGTCAGCGGGAAGGGGACTGGCGTGGTGCAGGCCCGGCTGGGGCTGGAGTACGACCTGATGCTCGTGTCGGTGGGGACGAGCGAGCACGACGACCGGCTCTACCGGCAGGGCCAGGCGGCGTGGGACGACGGCGACTACCCGGGCATGGTGCGCGCTGCGGAAGCGCACCACGACTCCATCAGCAAGTACCTGTTCGACCGGTTCTCGGTGGCCTCGGGCGGGAAGGACTGCACCGGCACCCTGCAGGACTCCCTGCGGGTCGACGTGCAGGACGAGGTCCCCTACGCCGAGGTCGTCGCGGACTTCGCGTGCCCGGCGCCGGGGCGGACCGACCCCGGTCACGTGGTGGAGTCGCGGCTCTTCCCGGACAGCGAGACGTTCGTCAAGGACACGAAGACGATCGTCACCTACGACGTCGACGCGAAGCAGGGCACCGCGACGCTCGACGCGTCCCAGCCGACGTTCTCGACGGAGCAGTCGGCGGGGCAGCGGTTCTGGGAGTTCTTCACCCTCGGGGCGGAGCACCTGCTGACGGGGATCGACCACATCCTGTTCCTCATCGCGTTGATCGCCGGCTCCCGACGGCTGCGCGAGGTCGTGTACACGGCGTCGGCGTTCACGATCGCGCACTCGATCACGTTCATCCTGGCGGCGCTCGGGGTGGTCAGTCCGCCGTCGATCGTCGTCGAGCCGCTGATCGCCCTGTCCATCGCCGCGGTGGCTGGCTGGTACCTCTGGCGGCTGGCGACCCGGCGGTCGCGGGCGGACGAGCTGGTGCTGACCGACCAGGGGCGGTTCGCGCTGGACCGGTCGGGGTGGTCGCGTCTGGCGGTGGTGTTCGCGTTCGGGCTCATCCACGGGCTCGGGTTCGCCGGGGCCCTCGGCATCCACGAGGCGTTCTCGTGGCAGCTGCTCGCGTCGCTGCTCATCTTCAACGTCGGCATCGAGGCCGTGCAGCTGGCGATCATCGTGATCGTGTTCCCGCCGCTGTCCCTGCTCCGCCGGAAGGCCCACCGGGCGTCGCTGTGGGTGACCGGCGTCGTCACGGCCGGGGTGTTCGTGATGGGGATGATCTGGTTCGTCCAGCGTCTGGTGGAGGGCTGACGGGCGCGTTCCTGTCCGCTGAGCGGCGGTTCCCGTAGCGCCTGATGGCTCCAACCCGTATGGACACACAGCGTTTACTCACGATCTACCAGGGCAATGCAGAGTCTGTCTGCTGCACCACCCCTCTCACTGAGAACGGAACCACATGAGTCTCCTGTCCGGCGCCCCCTCCCGGCGCAGAACCACCACCCTCCGCCTCGGCGGGGCCGTCATCGGCGCCGCCCTCATCGCCGGCGCCTGCCTGGTCGGCACCGGCTCCGCGAACGCGGCGACCGCCACCCCGACGACGAACATCTCGGCCGGTGGCCCGATCCACATCCTGCTCGGCGTCGGCGCGACCGAGAGCCAGCGCATCGCCTCGTGGTACTTCCCCACCAACGTCGACCAGTCGGTCGAGATCCAGAAGACCGACTCGATGACCGGCGGCGTCTTCACCGACGCGAAGAAGACCATCGCCGCGACGAAGAGCACCAACACCGCTGCCGACTCCAGCACCGTCGACAGCAGCACCAAGGCGATCCCGGGCATCACGAACGAGGCCGGCTACGTCAACGCGCACGCCGTCATCGACGGCCTCGAGCCGAACACCACGTACACGTACCACGTGGGTGCCGCGGACGGTTCGGCCTGGTCGACGTCGTACACCTTCACCACCAAGAGCTTCAGCGGCGACTTCGACTTCCTGTTCTTCGGTGACCCGCAGATCGGGTCGTCGGGCTTCGTCGACGACGACGGTGCCGGCTGGGCCGACACCCTGGAGTACGCCACCACGAAGGAGAAGGACGCCGAACTCCTGGTCTCCGGTGGCGACCAGGTCGAGAACGCCAACAACGAGTACCAGTGGGGTGCCTTCGCCGACAGCAGCGACGTCCTGAAGCGCTACCCGTGGGCCTCCACCATCGGCAACCACGACGTCGGCGGCAAGTCGTACGAGCAGCACAACCAGCTGCCGAACTCCCTCAAGGTGCCGGACTTCTACCCGGGTGGCAACACCACCACGAACTCGGGTGGCGACTACTGGTACATGTACAAGGGCGTCCTGTTCATCGACATCAACTCGAACGCCTACGCGGGCGGCTCGGACGCAGCGCACGTCAACTACGTGCGTGACGTGATCACCCGCCACGGCGACGACGCGAAGTGGACCGCGCTGGTCTACCACCACTCGATCTACTCGCCGGCCGACCACGCGAACGACAAGGACAACCAGCAGCGCCGGTTCGACTTCACCCGCGCGTTCTCGGACATGGGCGTCGACCTCGTCCTGCAGGGTCACGACCACTCGTACTCGCGCAGCTACGCGATCAAGAACGGCAAGAAGGCCAACCCGGCCGAGCAGCCGGGCGCTGACGAGGTCTTCGCCGGCCCCGGTGGCGTCATCTACCTGACCGCCAACTCCGCGTCGGGCTCGAAGTACTACGACCTGACCACGCCGGACGCGACGCAGGGCGGCTACGGAGCCGACCCGCTCGACCCGACCGGTCAGCGCCACTTCGCCAACTCGGTGGAGAACCAGGAGCACGTCCGCACCTACGTCAAGGTCGGCGTCTCGAACGACAACCTCGCCGTCACCACCGTCCGCGCCGGTGACTGCACCACGCTGAACTCGGCCGTCCAGCACGGCAAGGTCGACAGCTGCGGTGTCACCCTCAAGCCGACGGCCTCGGCCGACCCGGCGCCGATCGGCTCGACGGTCGACCAGTTCACCCTCGACGCCGCGCTGCCGGCGACCACCACCACGCTGACCGCCTCGGCGGCCAAGCAGGTCTACAACACCGCCAAGCCCGTCACGATCACCGCCACCATCGGCGGCGGCGTCGGCGACAAGAGCGGCACCGTCACCTTCTCAGAGGCGGGCAAGCAGATCGGCACCGCTCCGGTGGCGAAGAGCACGGCGACGTTCACCCTGCCGAAGGGCCTGAAGGTCGGCAAGCACAGCATCACGGCGACGTTCACGAGCGACTCGGCCTACTCCGGCACGAACTCGAAGACCACCCGTGCGGTCGTCGTCACGGTCGACAAGGCATCGTCCACGTCGACCATCACCTACTCCGCCCCGAAGGCCGTCGTGCGGGTCACCTCACGCGGCATCGTGGTGAACGGTGAGGCGAAGATCTACGACGGCAAGAAGCACATCAAGACGATCAAGATCGAGCGCAACACCGCCAACACGCGGTTCACGCTCAAGAAGGGGACGCACCAGCTGAAGGTCGTCTTCTCCGGCAACTCCATCATCGCCGGCAGCACCAGCCAGACCCTCACGGTCCGGGTGCGCTGACCGACAGCGGACGAGTGTGGGCCCCGCGGCTTCGGCC
>NZ_JARUXD010000124.1:0-5290 GCF_030433875.1 Curtobacterium sp. PsM8
CCCCCCCCCCCCCCCCCCCCCCCCCCCCCCCCCCCCCCCCCCCCCCCCCCGGCCCGGGGGCCGCCCGCCCCCCCCCCCCCCCCCCCCCCCCCCCCGCGTCCGGGGTCGGCACGAGCGCGGGTTACGGTGACCCTGTGCCCGGACGACGATCCCTCGACTCCGAGCTCGGCGACGGCGCCGTGCTCGTCGTCCGTCGTGATCCGCGCCGTCGTCCGGCACGGACCGTCCCGTGGCGCCGGGTGCTCGTCGGGGTCGTCCTCGCGGCCCTGCTGGGCGGTGCCGCCGTCGCGACGGCCGGCACGCTCGTCTCCCAGCGCACCGCCGAACGGTTCGCCGTCGAGGACGCGACCGACGACACCGCCGCGATCGCCCGCGCGGTCGTCGAGCCCGCCCTGCTCGACGCCGTCGCCGACCCCGACGCATCCACCGCCGACCGTCGGACCGCGGCCGACCGACTGGACCGGGCCGTCCGGGCCGTCAGCGCGGCGACCGGCGCCGTCCGGGTCAAGCTCTGGGCCGCGGACGGCACCGTGCTGTGGTCGGACGAGCCCCGGCTGGTCGGGCAGCGGTTCGCCCTGTCCGACGATGACCGGAAGGCACTGGAGTCCGACCGCTCGGACGCCGAGGTGTCCGACCTGACCGCGCCGGAGAACCGCTACGAGCAGGGGCAGGGACCACTCCTCGAGGCGTACCAGGCCGTGCACCTCCCCGCTGGTGACCCGCTGCTGCTCGAGGTCTACTACCCGTACGACGCGGTCCTCGGCAGCGCGGCGTCCCTGCGCTCGGCGTTCGCCACGCTCGCGTTCGGCACCGTCGGCGTCGGCATCGCGCTGCTGCTGCCCGTCGTGCTCTGGTTGCTGCTGCGGGTGCGGTCCGGTCAGCGCGAGCGGGAACGGCTGCTCGTCCGGGCGCTCGACGCCGAGACCGCCGAACGCCGCCGCCTCGCCGCCGACCTGCACGACGGCCCGGTGCAGGACATCGCCGGGCTCGCACTCGGCCTCGGCGCCGCCGCCCGGACCACGTCCGGACCCGGCTCGGCGGTCCTCGAGGAGTCCGCGACGACCCTGCGGTCCGCGGTGTCGGCGCTGCGGTCGTCGATGTCGGCGATCCAGCCGGCCGCCCCGGACCGTGACGGGCTCGGTGCCGCCCTGGACGATGCGACCGCCCGGGGTCGTGCCGCCGGGCTGTCGGTCCGTCTCGACGTGCCCGCGACGGTGCCGGCCGCTCCCCCGGCGCTCCTCGCCGCCGTGCGCTTCGTCCGGGAGGCCGTGGCGAACACCGTCCGGCACGCGCAGGCGAGCGCGGTCCGGGTCACGGTGGACCGACGGGGCGACGAGCTGGTGGTGCGGGTCCGCGACGACGGGGTCGGGTTCGAGGCGGAGGCCGTGCTCGGGTCACGACGGAACGGTCACCTCGGCACCACCCTGCTCCGACAGATCGCCGAGGACACCGGCGGCTCGCTGGTGCTCCGGACCGCCCCGGGTGCCGGGACGATGTGGGAGCTCGCGGTCCCCGCCGGGTCCGAGTCCGTCGGGTCTGGCACGGTCGGGTCTGGCACGGTCGGGTCTGGCACGGTCGGGTCTGGCACCATCGGATCGGGCACCGTCGGATCGGGGTCCGGATGGTGAGGGTGCTGCTCGTCGACGACCACGCCCTGGTCCGCGGCGGCCTGCGCGCGGTCCTCGACACGACCGACGACTGCCAGGTGGTCGGCGAGGCCGCGACCGGCGAGGACGCGGTCGCACAGGCTCTGGTGCTGCGACCCGACGTCGTGGTGATGGACCTCTCGATGCCCGGAGCCGGTGGTGTGGTCGCGACGACCGCTCTGCGCACGAGACTGCCGTCCGCTCGGGTGCTCGTGCTGACCACCTTCGCCGACGACGCCCGGGTCCGGGCCGCCCTGGCCGCCGGGGCGACCGGGTACCTGCTGAAGGACGCCACACCGGACGACGTCGTGCGGGCGGTCCGGGCGACTGCGCGCGACGAGGTGCCGATCGACCCCCGGGTCGCCCGGAGCCTGCTGCCGGCGACGCGAGCGGGCACCGACCCCGACCCCGCCGACACCGACCCCGCCGGGCCCCGCTCGGCCGGGTCCGGTCCGACCGGGTCCCGCTCGGCCGGGTCCGGTCCCACCGCGTCCCTTCCCACCGGCCCGGTGCTCCCGCCGCGCGAACGGGAGGTCCTCGTCCGCCTGGCCCGCGGCCTGTCGAACCGACAGATCGCCAGCGAACTCGGCATCGCCGAGCGCACCGTGAAGGTGCACGTCGGTAGTGTCTTCCGGCGCCTCCAGGTGGCTGACCGCACGACCGCCGCGCTCTGGGCGCGCGACCACGGGTACTAGTACCAAGGTCCGATGGTGCCCGCGCGGGCGAGCGGCGACGATCGTGCCGAGGGGCAGAACCGCCCCGCAGGCTCGAACCGGCCCGACCAGGAGGCCCACCATGCGAACCACCACCGACCACCGACCCGGCCGCACTCGGGTCGGCCGCACCCGCGGGACGGCCGCAGTCCTCGCCGTCGCCGCCGTCGCCGCGGTCGCCCTCGTCGGAGTCGCCCCGGCGCAGGCGTCCGGCAAGACCTCCACCGGCGGGGACTACGCCGTCACGGTCAACGGCACCACCACGAACCCCGCCGTCGGCAAGGACTTCAAGCTCAAGGACACCGCCGTCTCGGGCACCATCGCGGTCCGCGGCAAGCACAACGGCTTCGACATCCGGCTGGCCGACCTGGGCGTGTACGACTACACGCTGACCGGCGCTCCGGACACGCAGCGGATGGTGACGAAGCCGACGGTCGTGTTCGCGTCCAAGGTGCCGTCGCTGACCGCCGCGCAGCTCGCCGGCACCCGGCTCTCGTCGCTCGAGGTCGAGGACGACACCCTCGTCGCGATCTTCAGCACCGGCGCCGGGAAGTTCAAGATCCAGTCCAAGGACGGCGCGCAGGGCGGGGTCTTCCAGATGGAGACCGAGTTCGCCGGACCGGTCACCGTCACGCACACCCTCGGCGCGGGGCTCTTCTACTTCGTCAACCCCTACACCGGCAAGGTCAACTTCGGGAACGGCACCGCCGCCGTGGCCTCGGGCAGTGACGCGCACCAGATGCTGCTCGGCAAGGACAGCCCGCAGGTCGCCACGAAGACCTCGCAGACGGCGACGACCAGCACGTGGACCGTTCAGCCCGGCGGCCGCCTGGGTGGAGTCCTCGGCGAGGACGCCGTCGAGCTGAGCGCCGGTGCGACGAACTGCACGAGCGACTGCCAGGCGCAGAACCAGATCCGCGGCTCCCTGCCGGTGCCGCCGGACCCGGTGGACCCGACGCCGATCGCGTCGCGCTGAGCAGGACCGACCAGGCCTGACCAGCGCACACCAGGACGGACGGGAGGCCCGTGGCGGGATCGCCACGGGCCTCCCGTCCGTCGTCGTGCCGAGACGCACCCGTGCCCGCCGAACGGGGGCTGCATGCGGACCGTCCGCGCTGGGTAGCGTCAGGAGGGCGGACGCACCCGACGACCGCGCGGGTGTCGTCCAACCAGCGACCCCACCGAGGGCGACGATGCCCGCACCGACGAAGAGGGGCACGATGTCCACCACCACCGGACTGGGAACACTGAACGTCGCCACGATCGTGGCCGAGGGCGCACGACGGCACCGCACCAAGACCGCCGTCGTCACCGCGCTGCCCGACGGCGTCCACGAACTGACGTACGGCGACCTGTGGGAGCGGGTCCGTCAGACCGCCGGCGGCCTGCGCGCCCGCGGCGTCGAGCGCGGCGACCGGGTGGCGGTGATGCTGCCGAACGTGCCCGAGTTCCTGGTGGCGTACTTCGCCGTCCTCGCGATGGGCGCCGTCGTCGTGCCGATCCACCTGCTGTTCAAGCGCGAGGAGATCACCCACGTCCTCAGCAGCTCCGGCGCACGCGTGCTCATCGCCGCCGGGTCGGTGCTCGGCGAGGCCGGACCCGCCGCGGCCGACACCGGGGCGCTCGTCGTCGGCGTGGCTGCCGGCGAGGACGTCCTCTCGCTGACCGCGCTGGCGTCGGAGGGCGAGCCGCTCGACGCCGTCGTCGCGACGAACCCCCTCGACCCCGCCACCATCCTGTTCACCAGCGGCACGACCGGGCAGCCCAAGGGCGCGGTCGGGTCGCACTTCGCGCTCGTCGAGCAGGTCAACGTCTGCATCATCGACGTGTTCGACCTGCGCGAGGAGGACGTCGTGTTCGGCGGCCTGCCGCTGTTCCACACGTTCGGCCAGACCGTCGTGATGAACACGACGCTCCGCCGGGGCGCGACGATCGTGCTGCTCCCCCGCTTCGACGCGGCCACCGCGCTGCAGCTCTGCACCGAGCAGCAGGTCACGGCGTTCCTCGGCGTCCCGACGATGTTCATCGCACTCCTCGGAGCGGCCGAGCAGCACGACGCCCGGCCGCCGTTCCGCTGGTGCGTGTCCGGTGGTGCGGCCCTGCCCGCCGCCGTGCTGGAGCGTTTCGAGTCGACCTTCCAGGCGCCGATCCAGGAGGGCTACGGCCTGACCGAGACCTCCCCCGTCGTCTCGGTGATCCCCCGCGGTGTCCCGGGTCGCGCCGGCAGCGTCGGGCCCGCGGTCTGGGGCGTCGACGTCGTCGTGGCGGACGCCGAGGTCGAGGGACGCATCGTGCCGATGCCGGTCGGGGAACCCGGCGAGATCGTCGTCCGTGGGCACAACCTGTTCCTCGGCTACCTCGACGACCCGGAGTCGACGGCGGCCGCGATGGCCGACGGGTACCTCCGCACCGGCGACATCGGCGTGCTCAGCGAGGACGGGTACGTCAGCATCGTCGACCGCAAGAAGGACCTGATCCTGCGGAACGGCTACAACGTCTACCCGTCCGAGGTCGAGGCGGTGCTGCACCGGCACGAGGACGTCGCCTCGGCCGCGGTGTTCGGCGTCGACCACCCGGTGCACGGGCAGGAGGTGCACGCGGCCGTCGTCCTCCGTGACGGCGCCACCGGATCCGACGGGGTCGACGCGTTCGTCCGCGAGCGGATCGCCTCGTTCAAGTACCCGCGGGTCTACCACGTGGTCGACGCGCTGCCGCTCGGGCCGAGCGGGAAGGTGCTGCGGCGGGAGCTGACGCGGCAGTACGGCGACTGAGCGCCGGGCCCGGCGCAGGACCGGACCACACGACGGACGGGAGGCTCGTCACCAGCTGGTGACGGGCCTCCCGTCCGTCTCGTGGCCCGGGTGGTGGCGGGTGTGTGCCGCTGCCGGGCGTGTGCCGCTGGCGGGTGTCCGCCGCTGCCGGATGTCAGCG
>NZ_JARUXD010000125.1:0-4605 GCF_030433875.1 Curtobacterium sp. PsM8
GCCTGGTCCTTTTTTTAAAACCCCCCCCCCAACCCCCCCCCCCCCCCCCCCCCCCCCCCCCAAACCCCCCCCCCCCACCCGGGGGGCCGGGGGGCCCCCCCGCCGGGGCCCTCCCGTCGTCCCGTCCAGACCACACCAGCGGTCACACCGTCCGGATCGCACCGGCCCGGTCACACCGGCCGGGTCGGCACCTGTCCCGCCCGGAGCATCGCCCGCTCCAGCAGCTCGACGTCGATCCCCACGTGCTGCCGCGCGATCTGCCCCGCCTCGGCGACCCGCCCGGCACAGACCGCGTCGACCAGTTCCTCGTGGTCCCGCATCGCCCGGGCCTCCATCGCCGCCATCCCGTCGACGCTCCCCCACAGGTGCGCCGGCGCAGCGATCGAGATCTGCGACTCGAGCGACGCCAGGGTGCTCCGCAGTGCGTCGTTCTGCGCCGCGTCGATGATGCTGCGGTGCAGGACCGCGTCGGCCTGCTGCTTCGCGAAGCCGGAGGTCGCGGTGCGGAAGGCCTCGAGCCGTTCCCGGAGCCCGGCCGCCTGCTCTGCGGTGATCCGTTCGGCTGCGGCGGCCGCGAGCGCCCCGTGCAGGATCGCGATGGCGTCGGCAGTGTCCTGGATCCCCGCCCACCGTGCCAGCAGGGTGCGGCCGACCGAGTCGGAGGCGGCGCCGGCCTCCTGGTCGCGGACGAAGGTCCCGCCACCGCGTCCCCGTCGGGTCTCGAGCAGACCGCGGTCGACGAGCCGGGCGAGGGCTCCGCGGACGGTGACGCGGGCGACCCCGAGCAGTCCGGCGAGCTCGCGTTCGGGTGGCAGCCGGGAGCCGGGCAGGTACTCGCCGACGGCGACGGCGGTCACGAGCCGGTCCTCGACCTCGTCGACCCGGGTCTCCGTCGCGCGATCCGTCACCGGCACCCCTTCCGCCGTCCAGCCTGACCCCGGTGGGCCGGGTTTCCTGTTACAGCCACGTTAAACGAGCGGAAAAGGTCTTGCCTGGGACCTTTCGACGGGCCATGCTCACCCCATGTCCCGCATCACCGAGAGCACGATGCCGTTCCAGGACGGCCAGACCTGGTACCGGATCACGGAACCCGACCACCCCGTCGCCGGTGCGCTGCCCCTCGTGGTCCTGCACGGCGGACCGGGGATGGCGCACGACTACGTCCGGAACCTCGAGGCCTTCGCCGACGAGACCGGTCGCACCGTCGTCCACCACGACCAGTTCGGCTGCGGCCGGAGCAGCCACCGCCCGGACGCCCCCGCCGACCTGTGGCAGCCGCAGCTGTTCGTCGACGAGTACCTGGCGCTGGTCGCGCACCTGGGCCTCGGCGAGCACCACGTCCTGGGCCAGTCGTGGGGCGGGATGCTCGGCGCCGAGATCGCGGTCCGTCGTCCGGGCGGCATCGCGAGCCTGTCGATCTGCAACTCCCCCGCCTCGATGCAGCTCTGGGTCGAGGGGGCCGCCGAGCTCCGCGCCCAGCTGCCCGCCGAGGTGCAGGACGCCCTGACCCGGCACGAGGACGCCGGCACGGTCGAGGACCCCGAGTACGTGGCCGCGACGCAGGTCTTCTACGAACGCCACGTCTGCCGGGTGGTGCCGATGCCCGCCGACTTCGTCGCGTCCGAGGAGCAGATGGAGGCGGAGCCGACGGTCTACCACACCATGAACGGACCGAACGAGTTCCACGTCATCGGCTCGCTGCGCGACTGGTCGGTGATCGACCGCCTGCACCGGGTGGACGTGCCGACGTTCGTCGTCGCGGGCGAGCACGACGAAGCGACCCCCGCCACCTGGCAGCCGTTCGTGGAGCAGATCCCGGACGCCCGCCAGCACGTCTTCCCCGGCGCCAGCCACTGCACGCACCTGGAGCAGCCGGAGGAGTTCCGCCGCGTGGTCGGCGCGTTCCTCGCCGACCACGACACCCAGCCCACCGGCTGACCCCGCAGCACCCGGAACCACCCACCCGGCCACGCACCGGACGCCAGGCACGTCACCGACCCGTGACGCGCCTCCCGTCCGGACAACCCACCCCTGCACCGTCCCTCCTCCCCGAAACGGAACCGACATGTCGCAGCAGCACAGCGAGCTCTCCGCACAGCAGCAGCTCGAGGCCTACGGCTACAAGCAGGAGCTGAAACGCTCCGTCTCCACCACCGACCTGCTCGTCTACGGGCTCGTCTTCATGGTGCCGATCGCCCCGTGGGCGATCTTCGGCACCGTCTACAACGCGTCCTCCGGCATGGTGCCGCTGGTCTACCTGGTCGGCCTCGTCGCGATGATCTTCACCGCCCTGGCCTACGCGCAGATGGCGAAGTCGATCCCCCTGGCCGGCAGTGTCTTCTCCTACGTCGGCCGTGGCATCCACCCGACGGCGGGCTTCTTCGCCGGCTGGGCGATCCTGCTCGACTACCTGCTCGTCCCGACGCTGCTCTACGTGTTCGCGGCCGAGAGCATGGTCGGCATCTTCCCGGGCACCCCGCGGTGGCTGTGGGCGCTGGTGTTCGTGGCGATCAACACCGTCATCAACCTGGCCGGGGTGTCGTCCCTGAAGCTGGCGAACCGGATCTTCCTGCTCATCGAGCTGGTGTTCGTGGTGATCTTCGTCGTCATCGCGATCGTCGCCCTGACCGGCGGGACGGTGCCGGGGGCGTCGTTCAGCACCGACCAGGTGTTCGACCCGGCGAAGGTGTCGGCGCCGTTGATCGCCTCGGCGCTGTCGATCGCGGTGCTGAGCTTCCTGGGCTTCGACGGCATCTCGACCCTGTCCGAGGAGTCCACCGGACGCCGGGGTGGTGCCGGTCTCGCGATGATCCTGGCGCTCGTCATCGTCGCGTTCCTGTTCGTCGTGCAGACCTGGCTCGCCAGCGCCCTGGCCGCCGGACGCGACTCGTTCTCGGACAGCGAGGCGGGCAACGCGTTCTTCACGATCGTCCAGCAGGCGTCGTCGAGCGGCTGGGCGACGGCGTTCTTCGCGGTCAACGTCCTGGCCGTGGGCATCGCGAACGCCATGGCAGCGCAGGCCGCGACGAGCCGCCTGCTGTTCTCGATGAGCCGCGACCGGCAGCTGCCCGCGTTCCTGCACAAGCTCAACGGCCGCCTGGTGCCGCAGAACGCGATCCTGGTCGTCTCCGTCCTGTCCGCGATCCTGGTGCTGTTCTTCGTCGGGCAGATCGACACGATCTCGTCGCTGGTGAACTTCGGCGCCCTGTTCGGCTTCATGCTGCTGCACGTGTCGGTGTTCGTGCACCACATGGTCAAGGGGAAGTCGCGGAACTGGCTGCTGCACCTGGTCGTGCCGCTGATCGGGTTCCTGATCATCGGGTACGTGCTGCTCAACGCCGCGGTCGAGGCGAAGGTCGGTGGCATCATCTGGCTCGTCGTCGGCGCCGGCGTCTTCCTCTACTACCGCTCCACCGGCCGTTCCACCGAGGTCGGTTCCGAGGAGCCGGGCACGCTCGGCGAAGGCGACCCGACCGGCGCCCCCGCCGGCCCGACCGCCGCCCCGCTCTCGACGGACACCCCGCTCTCGACGGACAAGGACCCGCGATGACCCCCGACCACCACCTGCCGAACACGCTGGGCCGCCCCGGCTACACCGCCGACCGCGAGCCGGTGCTGACCATCGCCCCGGGCACCGGCGAGACGATCGGCTTCGAGACGACCGACGCCGTCTACGCCGAACTCGACGACCACCACGACATGGCGCAGCTGCAGGCACCGATCAACCCGGTCACCGGCCCGGTGTACGTCGAGGGTGCGGAGCCGGGCGACACCCTCGCGGTGACGATCCACGACATCCAGCTGACGACGCACGGCTGGTCGGTCTCGCTGCCCGGCTCCGGCGCCCTGCAGCACGTGATGGGCGACCGGGTCTTCACCCGCCGCTGCCCGATCGCGGACGGCGTCGTCCGGGTGTCCGACCGGCACACGTTCCCGGTCCGGCCGATGATCGGCTGCATCGGGACCGCTCCGGCCCAGGGCGAGAACTCCACGATCATGCCCGCGTACGCCGAGGGCGGGAACATGGACGTGACCGAGGCCCGCCCCGGCTCGACGGTGTACCTGCCGGTCCGGGTGCCGGGAGCGCTGCTGTCGATCGGCGACATCCACGCGATCATGGCCGAGGGCGAGTCCTCGTTCGTCGCGATCGAGGCGCAGGGCACCGCGATCGTCTCCGTCGACGTCGTCAAGGGCGGCCCCACCCTGCGGGCACCGCGCATCGAGACCGACGACGAGTGGCTGTTCGTCGGCCTGGGCGAACCGGTGCAGGAGAGCATCCGCCGCGGGTACGAGGACGCCTTCGCGTTCCTCGTCGACGAGCACGGCTGGTCGGCCGACGACGCCTACGCGGTGCTCAGCGCGGTCGGTGACTCGAAGCTCGGCGGGCCGACCGGGTCCGGCGCTCCGGACCCGTTGCACCCGTTCGACGCGGTCGGAGCGGTGACCCTGCACCGGGTCCCGAAGGCGGTGCTGACCGCCGGGGACTGACCGGACGCCGTGCCGGACGGGAGGCCCGGGGCCCCGGGCCCGCCGCGGCCCCCGGGTGCAGGCGCGGATTAACAACACCCCGCCCCCCAGACCCACCCAAAAAAATAGGGTTGCCGG
>NZ_JARUXD010000126.1:0-4527 GCF_030433875.1 Curtobacterium sp. PsM8
GGCCCGTGGCGACACCGCCACGGGCCTCCCGTCCGTCGTTGCCGGGCCGGCGCGCCAGCGGCAGGCCGACCGTGTCCGATGAGCAACCTGCTCTCCGCTGCTCGTGCAGTGGCAGCGACCCCGGAGGCGTGCATAATGATCTGGCTCGGGATGTGAACGTGCACATGGGCGTGCCGCGGCCCCGGGCGGGAGAGAGCAACGATGGCGACCACGCGGGCAGAGCAGCCGCGGTCCCCCAGCATCCGTGACGTCGCGCGGGTCGCGGGCGTCTCGCACCAGACCGTCTCCCGAGTCCTCAACAACTCGGACGCGATCCGGACCGAGACACGTGACCGAGTCCTCGCGGCGATGGAGGAACTGCAGTACCGGCCGAACCGGGCCGCACGTGCACTGGTGACGAGCAAGACCCGGACGATCGGGGTGCTGACGGCGCAGCGGTCCCACTACGGACCGACCGTGACCCTGCAGGCCATCGAGGACGCCGCCGTGTTGCGCGGGTACTCGGTGACGACGGCGAACATCGCGGTGCCGACGGACGGGGCGGTGCGCGACGGACTCGGGCACCTGCTCGACCAGGACGTCGAGGGCATCATCGTGATCGCCCCGCAGCAGCGCGTGTTCGACATCATCGAGGAGCTCGGCGTCCGGACGCCCTACGTCACGCTGCGCTCGAGCATCAACGAGGACCCGACCGCGCTCTGGGTGGACCAGATGGAGGGCGCCCGGCTCGCGACCGCACACCTGCTGGACCTGGGCCACGAGTACGTCCGGCACATCGCGGGGCCACAGGACTGGATCGAGGCGGACGCCCGGATGCAGGGGTTCCTCCGCGAGATGTCGGACCGGGACATGCCGGTGCAGCCGCCGATCCTCGGGGACTGGACGGCCGACTTCGGCTACCAAGCCGGACGGGAGCTGCTGCGGTGGCGCGACTGCACGGCGGTGTTCTGCTCGAACGACGCGATGGCCCTGGGCGTGATGCACGCGGCGCGGTCGTACGGGCTCGACGTCCCCGGCGACCTGTCGGTGGTCGGCTACGACGACATCCCCGAGGCGAAGCACTTCTGGCCGCCGCTCACGACGGTGCAGGTGGACTTCGCCGAACTCGGACGGCGCAGCGTGGACATCCTGCTGCCGAGCGGCGAGGACCTGCTCCGCCCGATCGACATCGTCCCGCAGCTGGTCGTCCGCGGCTCCACGTCCGCCCCACGGCGCCGCTGAACCGCCGCAGGCCCCGGCCTGGGCGGGTCCCGGGCGCGTCGGAGCCCTGACCCCAACCCGAGGGACACCGCTTCCGCCCTGCGCGGAAAGTGCCCGCAGCGTCACCGAAACGTGACCGATCCGAATTGACAGCCCGGCTGAGCGTGTGCGTAACATTGCCTCCGTTCCTCGATGTGACCGTTCACATCGGCTGTCACACGAGGATCACCCGGACACGACAACGAAGTCCGCACGCACCCTCGTGCCCTTCGGATGCCGTAGCTGTTCCACCGAAGGACTGCCGCATCGCAGCGGCAGAAGGAGATGCACCGTGGCGTCAACCCCACAGGGTCACGACCCGATCGCAAGCGGGCTCGAGACCCGTTCGATCACCGCTCCCGAGACGATCCTCGAGATGCGTTCCATCACCAAGGAGTTCCCTGGTGTGAAGGCGCTCTCGGAAGTCTCGCTGAGCGTCCGCGCCGGCGAGATCCACGCGATCTGCGGCGAGAACGGCGCTGGCAAGTCCACGCTGATGAAGGTGCTGTCGGGCGTCTACCCGTACGGCACCTACGACGGCCAGATCGTCTACGAGGGCGAAGAGGTCCGCTTCTCGAACATCAAGCAGTCCGAACAGGCCGGCATCGTCATCATCCACCAGGAGCTGGCGCTGATCCCGGAACTCTCGATCACCGAGAACCTGTTCCTCGGCAACGAGCCGGGCCGCTTCGGTCGCATCGACTGGACCGCCGCGCAGCTCCGTGCCCAGGACCTGCTGGCCCGCGTCGGCCTGTCCGACGACCCGGACACGCAGATCAAGAACATCGGCGTCGGCAAGCAGCAGCTGGTCGAGATCGCCAAGGCCCTGCACAAGGACGTCAAGCTCCTCATCCTGGACGAGCCGACGGCCGCCCTGAACGAGAACGACTCGCAGCACCTGCTCGACCTCATCGTCGGGCTGAAGGCCAAGGGCATCTCGAGCATCATCATCAGCCACAAGCTGAACGAGATCGAGCAGATCGCGGACGAGATCACGATCATCCGAGACGGCAAGGCCATCGAGACGCTCAACGTCAAGGCGGACGGCGTCAACGAGGACCGCATCATCCGCGGCATGGTCGGCCGCTCGCTCGAGTCCCGCTTCCCGGACCGCACCCCGAAGATCGGCGAGACCTTCTTCGAAGTCCGAAACTGGACCGTGCAGCACCCGATCGACTCGTCGCGTCTGGTCTGCAAGGGCTCGGACTTCCACGTCCGCAAGGGTGAGATCGTCGGCTTCGCCGGTCTGATGGGCGCCGGACGCACCGAGCTGGCGATGAGCCTGTTCGGTCGCTCCTACGGCACCTGGCTCGACGGGCAGATCATCAAGGACGGCCAGGAGATCAAGGTCACCAACGTCCAGCAGGCGATCAACAACGGTCTCGGCTACGTGTCGGAGGACCGCAAGGCCCTCGGCCTGAACCTGCTCGACACCGTGAAGCGCTCGACCGTCGCGGCGGACCTCAAGAAGATCGCCAAGGGCGGCGTCGTCGACTCCCTCGAGGAGTACTCGGTCGCCGAGAAGTACCGGAAACTCCTCCGCACCAAGGTGCCGAGCGTCGAGGACAACGTCGGCAAGCTCTCCGGCGGGAACCAGCAGAAGGTCGTCCTGTCGAAGTGGATGTTCACCGACCCCGACCTGCTGATCCTCGACGAGCCCACCCGCGGCATCGACGTCGGCGCGAAGTTCGAGATCTACGGGATCATCCAGCAGCTCGCGGCCGAGGGGAAGGGCATCATCCTCATCTCGTCCGAGCTCCCCGAGCTCCTCGGTCTCTCCGACCGCATCTACACCATCTTCGAGGGGCAGATCACTGCTGACCTCCCGGCCGACCAGGCCGATCCAGAAACGCTCATGCGCAGCATGACGTCCGCGCGGAAGGGCGCCCCCGTCTCATGAACAACCTGAAGCTGCTCTTCGGCAAGGGCAACTCCATCGGCCAGTACGGCATGATCATCGCGCTCATCGTGCTGCTCGCCTTCTTCGCCTTCACCACGCAGGGGCTCATCCTCGAGCCCACGAACGTGATCAACCTGTTCCTGCAGTACTCGTACATCCTGATCCTGGCGCTCGGGATGGTCATGGTGATCATCGCCGGCCACATCGACCTGTCGGTCGGTTCGGTCGCGGCGGTCGTCGGCATCGTCGTGGCGCAGTCCATGTCGGTCTGGCACTTCCCGGTGTGGGCCGCGATCATCCTGGGCCTCGTCATCGGCGCCCTGATCGGTGCTTGGCAGGGCTTCTGGGTGGCGTTCGTGAAGGTCCCGGCCTTCATCGTGACGCTCGCCGGGCAGCTCATCTTCCGCGGTGCGAACCAGATCATCGGTTCGTCCACCTCGGTCCCGGTCCCGGACGCCTACACCCCGATCGGCGCCGGCTTCCTCGGTGACTTCGGTCCGGACTTCGGCTTCAGCAACGGCACGCTGATCATCGGTCTCGCGACCGTGCTCGCCCTGATCATCATCGAGGCGCGTGGCCGTGCCCGCCGCAAGAAGATGCAGGCCGAGGTCCCGCCGCTGTGGGTCTCGATCGTCCGCACCGGTGTCCTGGTCGCCGTCACGCTCTTCGCTACGTACCTGTTCGCCGCCGGCCCGGTCGGCACGTCCGTCCCGGTCGTCGCGATCATCCTCGGCGTGCTCGTCATCATCTACGGCTTCGTCACGAAGAACACCATCTTCGGTCGCCAGGTCTACGCCGTCGGTGGCAACGCCAACGCCGCGATCCTGTCCGGCGTCTCGGCGAAGAAGGTCAACTTCTTCGTCATGATGAACATGTCGATCCTCGCCGCGATCGCCGGCATGGTGTTCGTCGCCTACTCGGGTGCTTCCGGCCCCGCCGACGGCACCGGCTGGGAGCTCGACGCGATCGCCGCCGTGTTCGTCGGTGGTGCCGCGGTGGCCGGTGGTGTCGGCACGGTCTCCGGTTCGATCATCGGTGGTCTCGTGATGGCACTGCTGTCCAACGGTCTGCAGCTGATGGGGCTCGAGTCGAACAAGGTGCAGATCATCCGTGGTCTGGTCCTGCTCGTCGCCGTCGCCTTCGACGTCTACTCGAAGTCGCAGGGCCGTCCGTCGCTGATCGGCGGCATGATGCGGCAGTTCCAGCGGAAGGACACCGAGCAGAACACCGTCGGTGCCCAGCAGCCCCGCTCGATCGCGGACCAGCCCGAGAACCCCACCCTCCCCTAGCTCGGGTGCCCGCGGCGGTCGGGTGGCCGCCCGCCGCTCCCCCCGGTACGGCCCCTCCCGGTCTCTTATAAACATCTGACGCTGCCGCCGAACAGTAAG
>NZ_JARUXD010000127.1:0-4198 GCF_030433875.1 Curtobacterium sp. PsM8
GGGAGGCCCGACACCGGTCCGGTGTCGGGCCTCCCGTCATGCAGGCGGTCGCGCCGCTACTGGTCGTAGGCCAGGGCGATCGTGTCGCCCTTGTGCACGGTGGCGCCGGCGGCCGGGTCCGTCGCGGTGACCGGCAGCTTGCTCTTCCAGTCGTAGAAGCCACAGAGGATGTTCGTGCAGTCCGGGTAGCTGACCTGGAGCCCGAGTGCCTTCAGGGTCGAGGTGGCTTCGTCGATCGTCTGCCCCTTGACCGACGGCATGGTGATCGGCACCGGCCCCTTCGACACGACGACGTCGACCGCGGTGCCCTTGACGGCGGGGTCGTCGGCGGGGGCGGCGGAGATGACCTGGCCGTCCGGTACCGAGTCGCTGAACTGCTGCGTCTGGCTGCCGAGCACCAGGCCGACGCCCTCCAGCGTGCTGGTCGCGTCGGCGACGGACTTGCCGGTGACGTCCGGGACGGCTCCGAGGGAGACGGTGAGCGTGACCGGGCCACGCTCCGGGTACTGCTCGACGGTGGTCAGGTCGAGGGCGCCGGAGCCGTTGCGGCCGGTCGCGGCGATCACCGTGTCGGCGGGGACGTCTGCGGAGAACTGGTACTGCGGGTCCTGCAGGTCGAAGTCGTCGTCGAGGGCCGCGCGGGCGGTGGAGGCGGACTGCCCGACGATCGCCGGCAGACTGATCATCCGCGGGCCGCTCGAGACGACGATGCGGATGGCGGTGCCCTTCCGCACTTCGCGATCGGTGGGCGGCTGGGTGGCGGTCACCAGGCCGGCCGCGACCTCGAGGTCGGGGCGGCTCGTCGTCGCCTCGGCGGCACGCAGCCCGTTGGACGCGAGGGCCTGTCGGACCTGCGACACGGTCTTGCCGGCGACCGCGGGGATCCGGACGTTGCCGCCCGGTCCGGGGCCGTACCAGGCGGCGACGCCCGCTCCGACGAGGGCCAGGACGAGCACGACGACCAGGGCGATCCAGCCGCGCTTCCGTCGCTTGGCGGACTTGTCGGCCAGGCGCTGGCCGGCCGGGGACAGGGTCGCGGTGACCGCGCCGGTCCGGCGGGGGCCGGGTACGTTCCGGGCGCCCGGCGCGTTCCGGGGACGCTGCGGGGTCTCCTGCGTGCCCCGTCGGTCGAGGACCGTCGTGTCGTGCTCGCTCGCGTCCTCGACGTCGTCCCCGAAGGCCGCGGCGCCGGCGCTGCCACCGGACGGGAGGATCGCGGTCGCGTTCTCGGGGCGCAGCACGGCGGTGCGGTACTGGCCGGTCGCGCGCTGCTGCACGCCCGCCATGTGGTCGAGCATCTCGCGGGCGTCGAGCGGCCGATCGCGTGGGTCCCGAGCGGTGGCCCAGGCGACCAGGTCGTCGAGTTCGGCGGGGACGCCCGGCAGTGCGGCGCTCGGTGCGGGGACCGTGTCGTTCGCGTGCTGGTAGGCGATCTGCATCGGCTGCTCGCCCTTGTAGGGCTGCTCGCCGGTGAGCATCTCGTAGAGCATGATGCCGAGCGCGTAGATGTCGCTGCGCGAGTCGGCGGCGCCGCGGGTGACGAGCTCGGGGGAGAGGTACGCGATCGTGCCGAGCAGTGCCGCGCCGGTGGCGGTGTTCGCGGTGGTGGCCCGCGCCAGACCGAAGTCGCCGAGCTTGATGCGGCCGTCGTCGGCGAGCAGGACGTTCTCGGGCTTGAGGTCGCGGTGCACGATCCCGGCACGGTGCGCCGAGGCCAGGCCGGCGAGGACCGCGCGGAGGATGTCGGTCGCCTGCTCGGGCGTCAGCGCGCGGTGCTCGTGGAGCAGGTCGCGGAGCGTGATGCCCGGGATGTACTCCATGACGATGTAGACGCAGTCGTCCTCGGCGCCCTGGTCGTAGACGCCGACGAGGTTCGGGTGCGACAGCCGGGCGGCCGAGCGGGCCTCCTGGATGAAGCGCTCCCGGAACGCCTGGTCGTCCGCCAGGTGCCCGTGCATGATCTTCACGGCGACCCGGCGCTCCAGGCGCACGTCGGTCGCCAGGTACACGGTCGCCATGCCGCCGCGCGCGATCCGGGATCGGACGCGGTACCGCTGATCGATCATGCGACCGATCATCGGGTCCGTGGCGGCGTTCGTGGTCATCTGCGGCATTCTACGAATCCGGACGGGGAGGACCGGCACCGGCGCACCGGTCGTTACACGATCTCGACCGGAGGGATGACCCGGCGGTGCCGATCAGGGGTGCTGGCCGGCGTGGTGGACGGGAGGTCCGACCGCGCGGACGTCAGAGTGAGCGGAGCCAGGCGTGGGCGGACTGCTCCCACTGCGCGTACGCCTTCGGGTACGCGGAGCGCTGGACGGCCTGCGCCGCCTCGGTCACGCTCATCGACGACCAGCCCGGGATGTCGAGCAGGCCTGCCGTGACGCCCGGGTTCGGGTTCCGCGACCCGCCGAAGAACAGCTCGGACGCGTACACGGTGTCCCGCAGCTGACCGGGGGTGCCCCAGCCCTGGCTCGGACGCTGCTGGAACAGGCCGACGGAGTCGCGGTCGCCGTGGGCGAGGTTCCGGAGGTTCGACTCCTGCATCGCGGTCGCCAACGCGATGACGAGACCACGGTCCGAGACGCCGAGCGAGCGACCGACGCGGACGATGGTCGCGGCATTGGCACGCTGCTCGGAGGAGAGCGACGGGCCGCTGGAGGGCAGGACGAGCGTGCTGCCGGCGTAGATCGTGCTCGTGTAGGTCAGACCGTTCGCCGCGAGGAGCGACGACACCGAGACGCCGTGCGTCGTCGCGACGGAGAGGATCGTGTCGCCGTTGCCGATCGTCACGGAGCCGGCACGGTGGACGGTGGCGCTCGTGGTGGGGGCGGCGCTCGGTGCGGCAGGCCCGGCGGTCGTGGCCGTCTTCGTGGCGCTGGACCGACCGGCCGGCACGCGGAGCGACTGCCCGGGGTAGATGACGCTGCGCTGCGAGAGCTCGTTGGCGGTGAGCAGTGCGGCGGTCGACACGCCGACCTTCGCTGCGATGCCGGAGACGGTGTCGCCCTGCTTGACGTGGTAGCTGGCGGTCGTGGTGCTCGAGGTGACCGCACCGCCGACCGGGGTCGAGGCGAGCCGCAGCGTCTGGCCCGCGTGGATGATCGTGTTCCAGCCGAGGCCGTTGCGGACCAGGATCTCCTGCGCGGACAGCCCGTAGCGGCCGGCGATCGCGGAGACGGTGTCGCCCTGGCGGACCGTGTAGGTGGTGGGCGCCGCTGAGCGGGTGGCGGCGACCGTCGTGACGACCGGCTGCTGCTGGCGGGCGACGGCGGTGCCGAAGACCGGGCCGGAGCCGAGGTTCCGGTCCTCGTCGACGTGCCGACGGTTGGAGTCGTCGTCATGACGCTGCTCGATGTGGGCGATCGGTCCGGTCAGGCCGGCCGTCACCGCGATCGTGCCGGCGAGGACGATCGGCATCGTCGCGAAGCGCGACGAGCGGAGGCGTCGGGCTGCCTCGTCGGGGGTCGTGTCCCTGTCCACGGTCGTTCTCCTGTCTCCGCGCGTCGTCGGCACGGGGTGGGTCTGTCGGCCGTGTGTGCACGTACACGGCACACACAGGTGACCACACGCTGACACGCTGTGATTCCCAAGTCAACCAGAGCGCCGGAAGTTGTGCTCGTGACTGCTGTGACTCATGTGACTGAAGTGACTCGATCCCCGGGTGTGGTCGACCGCGATCCGCGGTCTGCGGAGGGCATCGGGGCGGCAGGTGCTGCGCAGGCCCGTCGCGCTCTGGCACGATGGGACCCGTGAGTGCTGCCCTTCCCGGAGACGACGCCCTGTCCGAACGCTGGCTGACCGTGCCCGACCTGGTCGACCTGCTGGGGGTGAGCCCCGGCCGCGTCCACCGCCTGTTCGAGGAACGGACCCTGCTGCCGGCCCGGGTCGACGGTGTCCTCCGTGTCCCGTCCGAGTTCCTCGACGACACCGAGCCGCTGCCTTCGCTGCGCGGCACCCTCATCGTCCTGGGCGACAACGGGCTCACCGACGACGAGGCCGTCCGCTGGATGCTCACCGAGGACGAGGCGATGGGGACGACGCCGATCGCCGCGCTCCGTGCGAACCGCAAGGCCGAGGTCCGGCGCGCGGCCCAGGCGCTGCTCTAGCGACGCCGGTCGCGGCGGTCGTCGCGACCTTCTGACAGACGGGAGGCCCGGTACCCGCGGGTGCCGGTCTCTTATAAACATCTGAC
>NZ_JARUXD010000128.1:0-4034 GCF_030433875.1 Curtobacterium sp. PsM8
CGGCGCACGCCGGGGCGGTGGGCGGGGGGGGTTTCCCCCACCCCCACCCACACACCCTACCGGGGGGGGGTTTGGGGCCGGTTTGGGTGCCCGGCGGGGCGCCCGGGGGCCCCCCCCCCCGGGCCCCCCCGTCCGTCCGGGTGCGCGCCCGGCGACGGCTCACGCGCCCGTGGTCAGCGGAGGATGCCGAGGCTCCTGGCCTCGGACACCGCGGCCGTGCGTGAACTCACCCCGAGCTTCGAGAACACGTGCACCAGATGCGACTTCACGGTGGCGTCGGTGATGTGCAGCCGCGCCGCCACGTCGCCGTTCGAGGCGCCACCGGCCACGAGCTGCATGACCTCGATCTCCCGAACGGACAGGCTCACCCGCGGTGCCCGCATCCGCGCCAGCAGACGACCGGCGATCGCCGGTGCAAGGGCGCTCTCGCCGGCGGCAGCGGCCCGGACGGCGGCGAGGAGCTCCTCCGGCGGCGCGTCCTTGAGGAGGTATCCGCTGGCCCCGGCCTCGACCGCGCTCAGGATGTCCCCGTCGCTGTCGTAGTTGGTCAGGACCAGGACGTACGGCGGAGCGTCCGCGGCCCGGATCGCCCGGGTCGCATCGGCTCCGGACCGGCCCGCGCCGAACTGCAGATCGGTCAGCACGAGGTCCGGGTCGGTGGAGGTGGCGAGGACGACCGCCTCGTCCGCGGTCGCTGCCTCGCCGACGACCTCGATGCCGTCGTCGTTGTCGAGCAGTGCCCGGAGTCCGGCGCGGACGACGGGGTGGTCGTCGGCGATCACGACCCGGATCATGCGGCGCCCCGGTCGACGACCGCGGTGACGGTGGTGCCCCGGCCAGGTGCGCTGTCGACGGTGAGTCCGCCGCCGAGCTGTTCGACGCGCTCGGCCATCGCGCGGAGGCCGAACGAGTCGGAGGTGGCGGTGTCGAGGCCGACGCGGTCCCGGTCGAACCCGACGCCGTCGTCGTGCACCACCAGGGTCGCCTCGGTCGGGGAGAGGGTCAGGCCGATGTCGACGGTCGTGGCGCCGGCGTGCTGCGCGACGTTCGCCACGGCTCCCTGGGCGATGCGCAGCAGGGCGGTCTGGACGTCCATCGTCAGGTCCGCGCCTCCGGTCGGGACGGAGACCTCGATGCGGAGGCCGTCACGTTGCCACTGCTGGCTGAGGCGGCCGAGCGCGGCGGCGAGGCCGGCGTCGAGGGACGGTGGAGCGAGTTCGCGGATGAACCGACGGGTGTCGGCCAGGCCGTCGGCCGCGGTGGACCGGGCGAGGCGGATGTGGTCGATGCCCGGCCGCTCACCGTCGGCGGCTTCGGCCGCGTGCAGCAGCATCTGGATGCTCGACAGGCCCTGCGCGACGGTGTCGTGGATCTCCCGCGCGAGACGGGCCCGCTCGGTGAGCACCCCCTGCTGCCGTTCGGTCGCCGCCAGCAGGTCCCGGGTCGCGAGCAGCTCCGCGACGAGTGCCTCGCGCTCGACGGCTTCACGTGCGAGGGCCCGGTAGCCGAGGCCGATGAGCAGCGCGACGCCGGCACCGACCAGCGGGCCGATCACTCCGCCCACCGTGAAGCCGCCGTGCACGCCGAGCGCGACGATCGCGATCGCGGTCGCGACCACGACGGCCACCGGCCCGACGATCCGGGGCAGGACGTGCAGGTAGAGGAAGAACAGCGGGAAGACCAGGTACGCCGCCTCGGGCACGAGGACGAGCAGCGCGACCCACACCGTCGTCAGCGCCACGATCCACAGTGCTCCCACGAGTGCTCGGCGTGGTCCCCGCACGGTGGCGACCCGGGCACCGAGCACGTAGAGCACTGCGAACAGTGCGGCCAGGCCGGACTCCGCCCACACGGTGTCGTCCTGCACGACGACGACCCGGACGACGACGAGCGCGAGCAGCGCGGCGAACAGCACGTGCAGTCCGGTGCGCAGCCCGACGAAGACGGGCGTGAGGGTGCTGTGAGCCATGTCCGTTGCAGCGTACGGCCGGCGGGCACACGGCGGATCAACCAGAAGTCGTACCCGAGGAGTCGACCTCCCGTCGATGGCACCGGACCGGACCCCGGCGAGGCTGGTCGGGACGACGGGGAACGCCCCCGACGTCGGGAAGGAACCATCGTGTTCGTCGCTTGGCGTGACCTCCGGTCCGCCCGTGGCCGCTTCGTGTTGATCGGGTCCGTCGTGGCCCTGATCACCCTGCTGGTCGGGTTCCTCGCCGGGCTGACCGGCGGGCTCGCCACGCAGGACGTGTCCGCCGTCCTCGGGCTCCCCGGGGACCGGCTCGTCCTCCAGCAGCCGGTGGACGGCAAGCCGTCGTTCTCGGAGTCCTCGATCGGCACGTCGACCGTGGCCGCGTGGCGGGACGCCGCCGGCGTGGACGAGGTCACCCCGGTCGGGATCGCCCAAGGCCGGGCGACCGCGGAGGGACGTGCGGCAGCTCCGCGTAGCTCGTCCGCCGTCGCGGTCGCCCTCTTCGGCGTCCCGCACGGCGCCCCGGGGTCCATGACCACCGACCTGGCGCCGACCACCGACGAGACGGTCGGGCTGTCCTCCGGCGCTGCGACCGACCTCCACGTCGGCGTCGGGGACCGCGTCACGATCACCGGCACCACCTACCGGGTCGCCACCGTCGGCGGCGACGCCTGGTACAGCCACACGCCGGTCGTGGCGCTCTCCCCCGACGCCTGGGCGCAGGCCGACCGCCGACTGGGCGGCGACGGGGCGCCCACCGTGCTCGCCGTGTCGGGCACGCCGGACTGGACCGCGGCGGCGGCCCGCACCCACACCGCGGCCGCGTCGCCGCTGATGAGCCTGCCGGCCCTCCAGACCTTCACGTCCGAAGTCGGGTCGCTCGGGCTGATGATCGTCATGCTCTTCGGCGTCTCCGCCCTCGTCGTCGGTGCGTTCTTCACGGTCTGGACCATGCAGCGTTCGGCCGACATCGCCGTCCTCAAGGCGCTCGGGGCCTCCGACGCGTCCCTCGTCCGCGACGCCCTCGGCCAGGCACTCGTCGTCCTGCTCGTCGGGATCGGTGTCGGGATCGGTCTCGTGTCGGTCCTCGGAGCGCTCGCCGGCGGAGCCCTGCCGTTCCTGCTCAGCCCACTCACCACCGTCCTGCCGGCGACCGTCATGGTCGTCCTCGGACTCGCCGGCGCCGCCGTCGCGCTCCGCACCGTCACCCGCGCCGACCCCCTCACCGCCCTCGGGAGCAACCGATGATCCGACTCGACGACGTCACCCTCACCTACCCGGACGGCGACTCGCGCACCACCGCGGTCGACCACGTCTCACTGTCGGCGCCGGACGGGGTCGTCACCGGCATCACCGGCCCGTCCGGCTCCGGCAAGTCGTCCCTCCTCGCCGTGGCCGCGACGCTGATCCGACCGGACTCCGGGCACGTGTGGATCGACGACGTCGACGCGGCCGCCCTCACCCGGAACGAGGCCACGGCGCTGCGTCGTACCGAGATCGGGATCGTGTTCCAACAGTCGAACCTCGTGCCCGCCCTCACCGCGCGCGAGCAGCTGCTCGTGATGGCCGAGCTGGGCGGCGACGGACACCGACGTCGTGCCGCGGTCCGCCGCCGTGCCGACGAGTTGCTCGACGCGGTCGGACTCGCCGAGCACGGCGGCAAGCGTCCCGCGCAGCTCTCTGGGGGCCAGAGGCAACGGGTCGCGATCGCCCGGGCGCTGGTGAACGAACCCTCCGTCCTGCTCGTCGACGAGCCGACCAGTGCCCTCGACCAGGAGCGGGGCGCGGCCATCATGGCGCTCATCGCGCAGCTGACGCACGAACAGCGCACCGCCACGCTGCTCGTCACCCACGACCTCGGCCACCGCGGCACCCTCGACGGGCTCGTCACCCTGGTCGACGGCGGCATCACCGACGTCGCGCATCCTCCGGCCGCACTGCTCGAGGCGACCGGCGCGCACTGAGCCGTCCGGTACGAGCCGGGCGGGCGTGGGGGGGGGGGGGCCCGGGGGGCCCCCCCCCCCCCCCCCCCCCCCCCCCCCCCCCCCCCCCCCCCCCCCCC
>NZ_JARUXD010000129.1:0-3844 GCF_030433875.1 Curtobacterium sp. PsM8
CGGGGGGGGCCGGCCCCCCCGCGGGGGGCGGCGCCCGGCGGGGCCCGGGCGGGGGGGGGGGGGGGGGCGGGGGGGCCCCCCGCCCCCCCCCGCCTCCAGTCAGGCACACGGTCGCGGACACGCCGAGGCGATGCCGCCACCGCTCACCTGACGGCGATGAGCCGGAGCGTGTAGCCGTCGGGGACCGTCTGGTGCTCGACGTAGTGCATGAACACCGGCGCCGCCTGGTCGGCGGTGAACAGCTCCGCCGGGTGCCGCGGCTCGTGAGCAGCCTGCACGTCGATGGTCTCAGTGAGCGGTTCCCCGAGGTCGTGGTCGCGGCCGACGATGTAGAACCGGTACTCGCCGTCGTCCTCACGGCGGCGGAGCTCGACGCTCATCTTCTCCGCGGTGCCGCCGGCCTGCAGGTACGAGCCGCCGTATACGGGAGAGATGCAGCCGGAACAGCGGCGGATGCGACGCCGCCTACTTCTTCTGTCTTCCACGACGAAGTGCAGGACTGGGGCGTTGCCGCACACTCGAACGTCGCGGGGTCGCGGGGTCGCGGGGTCGCGGGGTCGCGGGGTCGCAGGGTCGCAGGGTCGCAGGGTCGCGGGGTCGCGCCCGAGCGCGCAAGATCGTCGCCCGGCGCAGCAGCCTGACGCTGAGTGGACTGCAGCGACCAGCTCACGAAGCCGCGCGCTCGGCACCGTACGCACGGACGAAGGCGTCCACGCCGTCGACGAAGACCGCGTCGACGGCGGCGGCGTCGAGTTCCGGTGCGTTCAGTGCGAGGAGGAACGTCAGCGCGGTGAAGTGCTCGGAAGCCCGACGCGGGTTCGCCGCCCGGATCACTCCGGCTTCGGCGAGATCCCTGAACCGGGCCGCGATGACCCGCTCGGGGTCATGTGCCAGATCCGTCCCGGACGCGGGGACCATGCGACCCGACTCGAGGAGCATCCTCACCACGGCGTAGTCGGACGACTGCAGCGTCTGGGTGGCGATCCGCCGCGTGAACGCCAGGAGCGCGGTGGTGAGATCGCGATCAAGCCGGAGCTCCTGGTCAGCAGCTTCCTCGACGGACGACATCAACGCCCCGGACGCCTGCTCCACGACGCTGGCGAACAGGCCGTCCTTGTCCGCGAAGTGGTCGTAGACCGTCCGCTTGGAGACGCCCGCCTGCGCGGCGACGGCATCGACGGACGTGCGGTCGTAGCCGTCCACCAGGAAGCGGTCCCGGGCAGCGTCGAGCATCGCCGCCCGCTTCCGTTCGGAGCTCGGGCGGAGAGCACGGGTGGGAACGGACATACCCCGACTGTAGCCATCGAGTTTTGGAACTACACGGTGTAGTGTGAAAACTCATGCACAACCCCGTGCTCCGAACCGGAAGGCAGTGTCATGCCTCGCACCACCCTCATCACCCCGACCCCGAGCCCGACCACCATGACGGACGTCGTGATCATCGGCGCCGGCCCCACGGGGCTCACGCTCGCCTGCGACCTCGCCCGGCGCGGAACCCGTGTCCGCGTCATCGAGCGGTTCGACGTCCCGAGCGTCGCCTCGCGCGGGAAGGGCCTGCAACCACGGAGCCTCGAGGTGTTCGACGACCTCGGCGTCGCCGACGAGGTCCTGACGCGTGGCGTCACGAAGCTGCCGGTCCGCATGATCACCGACGACGGCACGGTGATCGACCGCGCACCCATCACCGTCCCGGTGTCCGACCCGACCACGACCGCGTACCCGGAGTCCCTCTGGATCAGCGAGTTCGACGTCGAGGGCCCGCTCCGGGACCGTCTGGCACTCGATGGCGTCCACGTCGAGTTCGGCACCGCCGCCACCGGCATCGACCAACAGGCCGACTTCGTGGGCGTGCTGGTCGACGGACCGGTCGGCCCGGAGACGATCCGCGCTCGATGGGTCGTCGGCGCCGACGGAGGCAGGAGCACGGTCCGTCATGCGCTCGGCGTGGTGTTCGACGGGTTCACGATGCACGATCGCTGGTACCTCGGCGACGTCCGTCTCGAAGGACTCGACCACGGGCGGCAGTACATCCTGCCGACCAGCGACGGCATGATCGGGCTCACCCCGCTCCCCACGACGGACCTCTGGCAGTGGCAGTCGACGACCGAGGCCGGCGACGACGCGGAACCGCCGTCGCTCGAGCTGTACCAGCAGCTGCTCGACGACCACCTCGGGAAGGACCGGGTGACCCTGAAGGAAGCAACCTGGCTCTCGCTCTACCGCGCCAACGTCCGTCTCGCGGACCGGTACCGCGTCGGGCGTGTGTTCCTGGCCGGCGATGCAGCCCACGCGCACTCGCCGGCGGGAGGGCAGGGCATGAACACCGGGATCCAGGACAGCTGGAACCTCGGGTGGAAGCTCGCCGCAGTCGTCCAGGGCGCGGACCCCGTCCTCCTCCACACGTACGAGCTGGAGCGCCGACCGATCGCCGCCTCCGTCCTCGAGATGAGCACCGACAAGATGCACACGTTCCGCGCCGGCGCGACCGGTGGCGCGGAAGGAGTCGACCGCGGACTCGACGGCATGGGCGGCGACGACACGACCGGACTGTCCCTGCGCTACGCCCCGAACACCCTGTCCCTCGACGACCAGCCCGCCGTCCGCGCACCGTACGCAACGGGTCTCCGGGGTCTCGGCTTCGCCGGATCGACCTTCGACCTCCTCCGCGGCCCCCACTGGACGGTCTTCGTGTTCTCCGACGACCCCGAAGACATGCGAGCGCTCGAAGCCGCGCCTGCAGACGTCCACGTCCACCGGATCGGCGCCGGAGCGATCGAGGACTCCCGAGGCCATGCTGCAACCCGGTACACGCCGGCGCACGACGCCGTCGTGCTCATCCGCCCGGACGGCTACATCGCCGCCCGCCGTCCCGTCTCCGCAGCCGCCGACATCCTCGCGCACGTCCGCAGCGTCGTGGCGGAGGTCGCACCCGCTTGAGTCCACACTCCGGTGTGCGTATCTGCCCTGATGCGGTGACCCACACACGGATGGTCGCGTGGACCCATGGAACGAGATCCCGAATCCTCGGTAAGTGCAGTCACTCCGACTGCCGCGAGGGCCATGTACCGCTCCTGGCTCGTCGCGCCTGCGGTGGTCACCCGCCTCCGGCGATCAAGCGCCGCACTGTCGATCACCGCGCTCTTCTCCTCGAGCGCGATCTGCACCTACGCAGCCTTCGCCTGGCTGCCCGAGATCCTGCAGGACGTCGCCGGATCGACACCGACCGAGGCGGGCGTGCTCCTCGCCGTCACCGGCGTGATCAGTGTCCCCGGCGCGCTGATCGCTCCCCTGCTCGTGCTTCGGCTCCGCAACGTCGGCTGGCTGATCGCCGTCGGCGTCCTGAGCTTCGCATTCGGGTACCTCGGCCTGCTGCTCGCACCGGCGCCACTCACCCTGCTCTGGGTGCTCCTGATCGGCTGCGGCTCAATCCTGTTCCCCGTCTGCCTCGTGCTCATCAACGTCCGCACCCGCACACACGGCGGAACCGTGGCGTTGAGCGGATTCGCCCAGGGCACGGCGTACGCACTCGGCGCACTCGGCCCGCTGCTCGTCGGGCTGCTCCACGACGCCAGCGGAGGCTGGACGCTGCCGCTGCTCTTCCTCCTCGCCGTCACGCTCGCGGCAGCGATCCCGGCGGTCACACTCGGCCGTCCGACGTTCGTCGAGGACGAGCTCGGCCGATGAGGGCGCCGCTCCATCTGGCCAGCCTGGAGGGGGGGGGGGGGGGGGGGGCGCCCGCGGGGGAGGGGGCCCGGGGGGGGGGGGGGGGGGGGGGGCGCGCCCCCCCCCCCCCCGGGGGGGGGGGGGGCGGCGGGGGCCCCCCGGGGGGGGGGGGGGGGGGGGG
>NZ_JARUXD010000012.1:0-72748 GCF_030433875.1 Curtobacterium sp. PsM8
CCCCCCGCCCGCCCCGACCCCCCCCCGCGTCGCGCGCCCCGCCCCCGCCCCCGCGCGGCGCGCCGCCGCCCCGGGGCCCGGGCGGCGGGCGTCGATGCCGGCGTCTCTCGTCGTACCCCGACCGGCCGTCGTCCGGATGACGAGTACCCCGATCGCTCCGGTTGTACCCCGAACGTCGGGGGACGAAGCCCGGAGTTCCGGGCTTCACGGATGAACATCCGGGGCTGAACCCGTGAATCGACGGGCCTCGCTGTCGACGGCGACGATCGGTGTCGTAGCGTTCACGTACTGCACCACGTACCCCGAACACGACAGGAGAGCGCGATGACCACGACCATCAACCGGACCGCAGCCGGGACCGACGTCACCCTCGACACCGAGACCGTCGACATCGTCGCCGTGCTCGAGGCCCAGGCCGCCACCAGCGCCCGCGCCTCGCGTGCCAAGCTCACCTGGACGCTCGAGGGCGACGACGAGTGGGTCGCCAACTACGGCGGCTACTTCGGTGGCTCCGTCGACAAGCGCGACAGCCGTTACGTCGCCTCGGACACCTTCGGCCTGGTCGTCGGCGAGTTCGCCTCGCTCGAGGACGCGCAGACCGCGCTCGCCGGGCACCTGCACGTGATGCTGCCGTCGGTCATCCGCCCGACCGCGTAGCGCTCTCCGCTCCGTCGACGACGCCCCGCTGGCCACTGGCCGGCGGGGCGTCGTCGTCCGTGCCGTGCGTGCGGCGTGCACGCCAGCAGCGACGTCACTCCGGCAGGCGGTACGACCCCACCGTGATCGCGTGCGCACCCTGCCCGGCGAGCACCCGGACGACGGCGTCGGCGCGGGCCCGGTTCGGCACCGAGTCCTTCGCCGCCCACGACGCCAGCGCCGACTGCAGCTCGTGGTCGTTCGTCACGATGCGCGTCGTCACGGTGCCGCTGCGGTCCTCCGGCTGCACGAACGTCGCCGCCGAGGGTGCCGAGTAGAAGACGCACGTGTCGAACCACGTCCGCGAGACCCCGGTCTGCTCGTCGACGAACCGTGCGAGCCGTCGGGCCTGCTGCCGCACCTGCTGCGCCGGCGACGCCCCCTTCGCCTGCACCCGCACCTGCCACCAGTTCTCGGCCTGCTCCTCGCCGTTGAGCACCGTGCGACTGCGGACCTGCACGGCGAACGGCGGCACCAGGGACGCCTCGTCCACCAGGTTCCGGAACGCCGGGTGCACCTCGCTCGGCCGACGCCCGTCGAACACGATCCCGCCCCAGCGCTTGTTCTCGATGACCAAGCCCCGGCCGGACTCCGACACCAGGACGTGGTCGGCCTGTGCGACGAACTTCCGCCACGGACCCTGCTCGGTCTCGCCGACGGGCACGAACACGACGTTCGTCATGAGCACGCCGCTCACCCCGGCGGCACGGCAGGCCCGGAGGATCGCCTGCTCGGACGCCTCCTCCCACTGCATGCCACGGCGGGCGAGCGCGCGGCTCTCCTCCGCCTCGGAGAGGGCGTCGCGCCGAGCGGCGTCAGCGGCCGCCACCTGCGCGGCGCGGTCGGCCTCGAGGCGCGCGGTGGCATCCCGGTGCGCGGCCTCGCGCTCGGCGAGCTCCGCGGTCCGCGCCCGCTCGGCAGCGTCGAGTTCGGCACGGGCAGCGGTCTGGTGTCGCCGTAGGAGGACCACCAGGACGACCACCACGACGGCGAGCCCCCCGGCGACCAACCACGGCACGAGGTCGTCGGTCATGGCACCACCCCACCACGGGCCACGGCCTGGAGGCGCGTGGTGCGTCGGCGCGTCCCCGTCGCCTCCGCCGTCAGTACGGTGGGCGCATGACGCAGCGGGGTTCGACGTGGGGGTTCTGGCTCTGGGCGATCAGTGGCGTCGTCGTCTCGATCGCAGCCGGGGTCCTGCTCGGCTCGTGGTTCCGCATCGCAGCCAGCGTCACCATCGGATGGGGCGTGTTCGCCGTGGCGGCCTTCCCCACGCGAGCGCGGTTGGACGTGCGGCAGCCGTGGCTCTGGGGGTTCTCGGCCGCGATGCTGGTCATGCTCGTCGGGGTCTCGCTGCTGCTCGGTGCCGCCGGTCTGAGCAACGACGAGCGGACGGACAGCCCGCTGCCGGGCGCAGTCCTCGGCGGGGTCCTGACGGCGGTGGGCACCCTGGCGCTCCTGCTCGGTCGGGCACACCGACGGAGCAGGGCGGTCGACGCCGAGATCGAGCGCCACCGCGCGGAGCAGCGGACGTCCGACCCCGCCTGACCCGCAGCCGGACGACGCGGCCCGGACGTCAGTCCGCCGATGCCGAGCCCGAGCCCGACGCCGACCCCGCGAACCGGTCCGTCGTCTCGAGCAGCGCGTCGAGGATCCCCGGCTCGTCGAACGCGTGCCCGGCATCGTCGATCAGCCGGAACTCCGCCGACGGCAGCGCCCGGTGCAGGTCCCACGCGGTGACGGCCGGCGTGCACATGTCGTAGCGCCCCTGCACGATGACGGTCGGGATGTCCCGCAGACGGTCGGCGTCGCGGATCAGCTGGCTGTCCTCGAACCAGCCGTCGTGCGTGAAGTAGTGGTTCTCGATCCGGGCGAACGCCAGCGCGTACGTCGGGTCGGCATACCGGGCGACCAGGTCCGGCCGGGGCAGCAGTGTGATCGAGGCCGCCTCCCAGCTGGCCCAGGCGACCGCGGCGGGGCCGTGCACGGCGGGGTCCGGGTCGGCGAGCAGCCGTTCGAACACGCGGACCAGGCCGCCGGGCTGCCGTTCTTCCGGTGCCAGGGGAGCGAGGTACCCCTCCCACAGGTCGGGCAGCACGTTCGCGGCGCCGCCCTCGTAGAACCAGTCGATCTCGCTCGGCCGCAGCGTGAAGATCCCGCGGAGCACGAGTTCGGTGACCCGCTCCGGGTGCGTCTCGGCGTACGCCAGGGCCAGCGCGGACCCCCACGAGCCGCCGAACACCTGCCACGCGTCGATCCCCAGGTGCTCGCGCAGCTGTTCGATGTCGCCGACCAGGTTCCAGGTCGTGTTGGTCGACAGGTCGGTGGTCGGGTCGCCGGCGTGCGGCAGGCTCCGGCCGCAGTTGCGCTGGTCGAACAGGACGATCCGGTAGCGCGCCGGGTCGAACAGGCGTCGGTGGTCGGGGGAGCAGCCGGCGCCGGGGCCGCCGTGCAGGAACACGACGGGCTTGCCGTCGGGAGCGCCGCACTCCTCCCAGTAGACCTGCTGGCCGTCGCCGACGTCGAGCATGCCGGTCCGGTTCGGTTCGATCGGTGGGTGGAGCTGGCGCACGGGCGTCCTCTCGGCGGTGGCGGGAGCGGGTGGTCGCTGCCACCGTACCGCCGCCCGTGACGTGACCGGTCGGCGGACGGGAGGCCCGTCACCAGCCCGCCCCGCGCCTCCCGTCCGACTGCCTGCTCGCCCGCCGGACCACCGGACCGCCGAGGCGGGCCCGTGCCACGATGGGCGCATGCCCGTCGTCGAGTCCCGCTGCGTGATCCCCGTCGAGGTGGCGGTCGCGTTCGCCGTCTCGCAGACCCAGGGCGCCATCCGGAAGCGGTGGGACCCGTTCATCCGCCGCCAGCACCTGGTCGGCGGCGCGACCGTACCGGGCAAGGGCGTCCGGACCTCGACCGTGCAGCGGTTCGGGTTCGCGATGGAGAGCGAGTACGTCTCGTACAACCCGCCGTCGAACGTGGGCATGAAGATGACGAAGGGCTCGTGGTTCTTCGAGCGGATGGGCGGCGGCTGGCGGTTCAGCGAGGCCGAGGGGCAGCCGGGGCACACCCTGGCGGTCTGGCGCTACAACTTCACGTGCCGGCCGAAGTGGCTGGCGCCGCTCGCCGAACGGATCGGCGTGCTGGTGCTGCAGCGCGACATCGACCGACGCATCGTGGGGTTCGCGCGCGGCTGCTCCGACCCGGTGGTGCTGGCGCACGTGGCGGGGAGGACCGCGGCCTGAGTCGCCCGCCCGGCGATGTCGAGCGTCGCGGTACCCGGGCGGCGTCACGCGCCGGCCGCCTGACGGTCAGAACCAGCGCAGGACGAACTGTTCGAGCACGTTGCGGGCGACCGCCACCGGGCCGCGGGCCGGTTCACCGCTGTCCTTGCCGATCGCCCGGAGCAGCGCGGTCTGCGCCTGCTCGTAGTCGCGCCGCTGTTCGCCCGAGTAGCCCTCCGGCGGGGTGGTCCGGCTCGTGGCGACCGACTCGAGCTGCCGCATGCCGTACCGGAAGCCGACCGGGCGCGGGGCGGAGTCGATGAGCTGCGCGAGCCGCCGGTGCGGGTAGCGAGCGGGGGCGCCGGACGCGGCCGCGATGCAGTCCGTCAGTCCGCGCAGGCCGGCTTCGGCACCGCCGGTCCGCAGGTGCACGAGTCGCGCACGGCTGCACAGGTCGTAGAGCACTGCCTCGTCCATCCGGCTCCTTCCGGTCCTCGGACAGCGTGGCACAGACACCGTCGCAGCGGGGTTCCTCCTTTCGATGCAGGTCCGGCAGGTGCGTCCCTCCTCGGGTCGTCCCGGAACGGCGGAGTTCCTAGCGTCGACGTCATGACGAACACCATCGAAGCCCGGTCGACGACCGGCACCGCGCAGCAGGAACGCCGCGGCGTCCCGGGGGTCATCACCCGGCATCCGCTGCTGACCTTCTTCACCCTCGCCCTCGGCCTGAGCTGGCTGGCGTGGGTGCCGTACATCCTGTCGCCGCACGGCATGGGTGTGTGGGACATCCACTTCCCCGAGGTCCTGGGCAGCGCCCAGTTCACCGGGGTCCTGCCCGGCGCCCTGCTCGGCCCGCTGGGCAGCGCGTTCATCGTGACCGCGGTCGCCGACGGTCGCGCGGGCCTCCGTCGCTGGGTGGGACGCCTGTTCCGCTGGCGGGTCGCCTGGTACTGGTACGCGCTGGCGCTCGTCGTCGTCCCGGCCCTGATCGTCCTGTCCGCCGTGCCGTTCGCCGGCGGCGACGTGCACGCCCCCTCGGCCCTGGCACTCTCGGCGCTGGTGCCCGGACTCGTCATCCAGCTGTTCTCCACCGGCCTCAGCGAGGAGCCCGGCTGGCGCGACTTCGCCCTGCCCCGCCTGCAGCACCGCTTCGGGGCACTCGGCGCCGCGGCCGTCCTCGGCCCGATCTGGGCGCTGTGGCACATGCCGCTGTACCTCAGCGACTGGGGCGGGTGGCCGAACGCGCACTGGAGCGAACCCGTCGTCTTCGCCCTGTTCACGATCACGTTCAACGTCGTGATGATCCAGGTGTTCAACAAGACCGGCGAGAGCCTGCCCCTCGCCCTGCTCCTGCACGTCGGCGTGAACAACACCATCTCGTCGCTGTTCCCCGAGATGTACCCGAGCATGACCGCCGGCACGCTGATGATCGGACTGACGATCATGTCGACCGTCGCCGCCGCGGTGCTGCTCGTCGTCACCCGCGGGCGGCTCGGCTACGACCCGGCACGTCGGGCGCTGCCGATCGACGCCCCGATCCCGTCGCGTGCCACCACGAGCCTCGTAGGATCGCACGATGGCAACCGCTGAGCCGCGCCCCAGTGCGCCCGGATCGGCGCCCGCGTCCGCGTCCGCGCCGGGTGGGACCGCTCGCCAGCGACGCATGGACGTGCTCATCGCGCTCGGTACCGCGGTGGTCGGGCTCGGACTGCTCCTCGGCCTGCCGCCCCTCGACGCCGCCGATCCCGACGTCATCGTCAAGGCCGGTGCCTACCCAGCCGTGGCCAGCGGCCCGTGGCTCGTCCTGGCCCTCGCACTGCTCGTCCAGTCGGCGGTCCTGCTCGTCGCCCGACGCGCACCCCGCGCGGTGCTCATCGCGGTCAGCGCCGTCCCCGTCGTCGCCGTCGCCGCACCGACGACCCTGCACGGGCTCCTGCTGCTGCCGGTCGTCGTCGCCGTGGTCCTCGCCGTCCTGCGGGCTCCGCTGGCGCGGATCTGGCCGGCGCTCGTCGCCACTGCGGTCCTCGTCGTCCTCGCCGAGGGAACCGTCATGTACACCGCCTACGGCGCGGGCCGTGACGGAGTGTGGCTCGGCCTGACCCGATCGGCCGGACAGGGCTTCCTGCAGGCCTTCGGCACGGTCGGACTGCCGGTGCTCATCACCCTCGTGGTCCGTGCCCGCCGCGAGGTCCGCGCCGCCCGCACCGCCGAGGCCACCGCCGTCGACCGCGAGGCCGACGCCCACATCGACGCCGCCGTCTCCCGCGAACGCGCCGCCATGGCACGGGAGCTGCACGACATCGCCGCCCACCACCTGTCCGGCATCGCCCTGATGTCCGCCGTCATCGACCGCCAGATCGACACCGACCCCGAGCGTGCCCACGAGGGGGTCCGCCAGGTCCGGGAGCAGAGCACCGCCGTGCTCGAGGACCTGCGCCGCCTGGTCGGCCTGCTCCGCGACGACAGCCCCGCCGAGCGCGCGGTGGAGACCGTCGCCGGCATCGTCGACCTGGCCGAACGGGCCCGGTTCCGCAGTGACGTCCGGCTCGACGTCCGGCCCGCAGCCGGCGTCGGAGACGCAGCGGTCGCGCCCCGCCCGCTCGGCGACGGCGTCGGCCCGCTCGCCCAGCTCGCCGCCTACCGCACCGTCCAGGAGGCCCTCGCCAACGCCGCCCTGCACGCCCCGGGAGCGCCGTGCACCGTCACCATCGACGACCGCGCCGACGACCACCTCGCGATCCGCGTCGAGAACGGGCCGGCCACCGTCCCCGCACTCGGCAGCACGCCGGCCGGGGGGAACGGGCTGCGTGGCATGCGTGAGCGGGCAGAACTGGTGGGGGCGAGCCTCCAGGTCGGTCCGACGGATGCCGGCGGCTGGACGGTCAGCCTGCGTCTCGCCCGGGAGGCCCTGCCCACCCCCGCCCCGCCGGTCGCGACCACGCAGCCCGACCCCACGGAAGGCCCCCGATGACCGACACGACGTCCGGCGGCCCGACCATCCGCGTCCTGGTCGCGGACGACCAGCCGCTCGTCCGGGCCGGCGTCTCCGCGCTGCTCGACGCGGAACCCGACATCGAGGTCGTGGCCGTCGCCGCCGACGGCGGTCAGGCCCTCGAGCTCGCCCGGAGCACCCGGCCGGACGTGGCGGTCCTCGACATCCGGATGCCGGTCCGGAACGGCATCGAGGTGGCGCGCGAACTCTGCCGCCCCGACGCCGACCCGGCCGTGCCCGCGCTCATGCTCACCACGTTCGACATGGACGACCTGGTGTTCGGCGCCCTCGAGGCCGGGGCGTCCGGGTTCCTCCTCAAGGACGCCGAACCCGACGTCATCATCGGGGCGGTGCGTCAGGTCGCCGCCGGCAACGGCACCCTCGACCAGGCGCTCACCCGACGGGTCCTGCGTGAGTTCGCCTCACGCCGGAGCCTGCAACCCGTCACCGGGGACCGGGTCGACGGCGTCCTCACCGCTCGCGAACGCGACGTGCTGCTCCTGCTCGCGCAGGGGATGTCGAACGAGGAGATCGCCGCGCAGCTGGTCGTCGAGGTCTCCACGGTGAAGTCACACCTGGCGCGCATGCTGCCGAAACTCGGCGTCCGGTCCCGCCTGCAGGCCGTCGTCTGGGCCTACCAGAACCGGATCGTCACCGTCCCGGACCAGGGCGCGTAGAGCCGATCGGCGCAGGCGAGCGTGCGCCGCGCGCTCGGCTGTCACTCCGCGGGTGCATGATGAGCGCGGCCGTCGTCCGCACGGCCCGGACTGGAGAGCACCACCGTGACCGAGACCCGCGCCTCGTCGCAGTCGTCAGACCACCCCTCGGGTGGGCACGACGCCCAGCCCGGTGACGCCGGCCCCGGCGACGACGCCACGCACCCCGCGAAGGCCGCGCAGCGCCCCGCCAGCCGGGAGGCCCGTGGGCACCGTGGCAAGGCCGGTCTCGCCCTCGCTGCGCTCGGCGTCGTGTTCGGCGACATCGGCACCAGCCCGCTCTACTCGATGCGCACCGTGTTCTCCGTCGACGGCGGCATCGTGCGGCCCGTCCCCGAGGACGTCTACGGCGTCATCTCGCTGCTCTTCTGGTCGATCACCATCGTCGTGTCGATCAAGTACGTCCTCGTGCTCATGCGCGTCGACAACCACGGCGAGGGCGGGGTGATGGCGCTCGCCGCACTCGCCCGACGCCTGCACGCCAACCGGCCCGGCGGCACGACGGTGTTCCTGATCATCGGCATCGTCGGGGTCTCGCTGTTCTACGGCGACTCCGTGATCACCCCGGCGGTGTCGGTGTTGTCCGCGGTCGAGGGCCTGGGGACCGCAGCGCCGTCGGTCGAGCACCTCATCGTGCCGATCGCCGCCGTGATCCTCATCGGCCTGTTCATCGTGCAGCGCTTCGGCACCGCGAAGGTCGGCGCCTCGTTCGGCCCGGTCATGCTGCTCTGGTTCGTCGTCATCGCGGTCGCCGGCATCCCGCGCATCGTCGAGCACCCGGGCGTCCTGCAGGGCCTGTCGCCGACGTGGGCCATCGCGTTCCTGTTCGCGCACCCGTTCATCACCTTCATCGCGATGGGCGCCGTCGTCCTCGCCATCACCGGAGCCGAGGCGCTCTACGCCGACATGGGCCACTTCGGGCGGATGCCGATCCTCCGCGCGTGGTTCTTCGTGGTGTTCCCCGCGCTCGTCTGCAACTACCTGGGCCAGGCGGCCCTGGTGCTCGAGGACCCGACCGCCACGAAGGACCCGTTCTTCCTGCTGTTCCCGAACTGGGCGCAGCTGCCCGTCGTGATCCTGGCGACCGCGGCGACCGTGATCGCCAGCCAGGCCGTCATCTCCGGCGCGTTCTCGCTCACCCGCCAGGCCGTGCAGCTCGGACTGCTGCCGCCGCTGACCATCCGCCAGACCTCGAAGCGCGAGGGCGGCCAGGTCTACCTGCCGGCCGTCAACCTGCTGCTCTTCATCGGCGTGATGGCGATCATGCTGGCGTTCCGGTCCTCGGCCGCCCTCGCCACCGCGTACGGCGTCTCGGTCACGGGTGCGCTGGTCGTCGACACCCTGCTGCTGCTCGTCGTCGTCAAGCCGCTCTGGCGCTGGGCGACCTGGAAGCTCGTCACCGTCGCCGTGGTGTTCGGCGGCCTCGAGCTGACCTTCCTCGCCGGCAACCTGTCGAAGGTCCTGCACGGTGGGTGGGTGCCGCTGCTCATCGCCCTCGCCGTGATCACCCTGATGACGACGTGGCACCGCGGCCGGCAGCTCGTGCAGATCGAGCGTCGGAAGCGCGAGGGCTCGCTCGCCGACTTCATCGAGACCGTCAACGCCGACCACATCCCGCGCGTCCCGGGCATCGCGGTGTTCCCGCACCCGAACAAGGAGACGACCCCGCTGGCACTGCGGGCGAACGTCGAGCACAACGGCGTCGTGCACCAGCGGGTCATCATCGTGTCCGTCCTCACCGCCAACGTGCCGCACGTGGCACTGGAAGAGGCGTTCCGCCGCGACGAGCTCGGTTACGACGACGACGGCATCGACCACATCACCATCACGTTCGGGTTCTCCGACGACCAGGACCTGCCCGCCGCGATGCGTGCCGCGTGCACTGCCGGCCTGATCGACCTGTCCCAGGAGGACATGTCGAAGGCGTCGTACTTCATCTCGCGCGGCGCACTCCGGACCGGGGCGGGCAAGGGCGGCATGGTGTCGTGGCGACGGAAGCTCTTCGTCGCGATGGCGCACAACGCCGCTGACCCGGCCGCGCGCTTCGGGCTGCCGCTCCGCCGCACGGTGACGATGGGCAGCGACGTCGAGGTCTGACGGGCTGGGCTGCGCGCCGGCGGCGGCGCGCGCCGAGGTTCGCGCTGAGCGACACCGTTCGCGCGCCGACGGCCGCGGGTTGTCGCTGAGCGCGAGTCTCGCGGCGGCGCTCAGGCCGGGAGGCGCTCGGCGGCACCCGGCACGACCAGCTGCCACGGGCCTCCACCCCGGACCCGCGTCAGGTACAGGCGGTAGCTGCCCGGCTCGGCCAGCGGGTCGCCGTCGACATACTCGACGGGCTCGCCGCTCGACGTGCACTGGTCGGAGGTCGCGATCACGTCGATCCGGTCGCCGAGCGTCCGGCCCTTGCGCACGTCGGTGATCGCTGCTTCGTACACGCGGTACCGGCCGGCCACCTCGACCGTGCGGTCTGTCGAGCGGACGACGGCGTCGACGACGAGGGACGCTTCGTGCGCCTGCTCCGCCGGGGTGAGTGAGACGTAGTCGACACACTGACCGGCCGTCGTCGCGCACCCGGCGAGCCCACCCCCGAGCGTGCACACGATCCCGATCGCCAGCGCGCTCTTCCCCCACCCCATGCCGCCAGTGTGCTGCACGCGCCCGCCGCCGTCCAGGTCCGCCGAGCCTCGGCTGGGCGGACGAGGCTCGCGTCCCGGAGCCCGCAGAGTGTCCGTCAGGCCGAGGCTCGGGCCGGGCAGGGCCGGGCCGACGTTCGCGCTGGGCGACATCGCTTGCCTGCGGTCGGCCGCGCGGTGTCGCTCAGCGCGAACCTCGTGCCTCGTGCCTCGCGCCGCAGCACCTACCGGCGGAGACGCGCCAGCTCGCCCCGGTAGCCGCTGAGCTGCCGGACGAGCCCCTCGCTGGCCCGCGAGCCGCTGAGGTCCCCGAGCAGCCGGTCGACGCGCCGGAGCACCGCCTGCTGGTCCGACCGCGAGAGCCCCCGGAAGCGGTCGACGTCTGGCAGCTGTCCCGGCCAGCCGTCGTCGTCCGACGTGGCGACCGTGGTCTGCACGACGGTCGACGTGGTCGCGGGGCGCCCGACGTCCGACGAGGCGTCCGGGCCCCCGATGGTCGCCGCCGCGGCGCCCGTCCCCGCGATGGCCAGGATGAGCGCCAGGGTGGCCAGGCTGACAGCGGTCTTCTTCTGCATCACGTGCTCCGTTCGACGGCCGCTCACTGCGGCAGGACCAGCCTCTGACGAGGCGGGCGTCAGGCGCATCGGCGGAAGGTGGTGGGCCTCCCGTCCGTTCGACTGATCGTCCGGACGCGCGCGCTCCGTCGTTCGGGGGAGGCGCGGAGTCGCCTCGGGCGGCTAGCCTCACGCCATGCGTCCAGTCTCGATCCCGCCGTGGGTGCGCGCTGCCGTGGCCGGGGTCGTGTTCCTCGCCGTCGCGCTCCTGACGATGGAGGGGCTGCACCGCGCCGGCTGGTACCCGACGAGGCTCGACGACTACCGGGTCACCGCGGCCCTGGTCGCGCTCTGCATCGGCGTCGGCCAGCGGCTGCCCTACCCGCTGCTCGTGGTGGTCGCGGTCGTCGTCGGCTGGCCGCTGTGGACGTTCGACGTGCTGACCGTGCGCCTCATCCCGCTCGTGATCGCCGTCTACCTGGCGTGTGCGGCCGGCCGACGGGTGCTCGCCGTGCTGGCGGTCGTCACCCTGCCGGCCGTGACCGCGCTGCTCCTACCGTTCAGTTTCGCGCCCGCGGACTCCTGGGCACTCGCCGTCCACCGGTGGCCGCTCGCCCTGCTGCTGGGCCGGACGCTCCTGGAGACCGCCGACTGGTCGACGATCGTCCTGATGGGGATCCTGCTCGTGGCGTCCGCCGTCCTCGGCCGCGCCACCGCCCGTCGCCGTCGGTCCGAGCTCGTGCTGCAGCGGCGCAACGAGGAACTCGTCCGCCTGCGCGAGTCCGACCAGGCCCGCATCGCGTCCGAGGAACGCACCGCCGTCGCCCGCGAGGTCCACGACGTCGTCGCCCACCACATGGCCGCCATCGTCGTCCGCTCCCAGGCGCTGGTCCGGGTCGGGGTCGCGGACCAGGCCGAGTTCGCCGAGTACGCCTCGTGGGTCGCGGGCACCGGGCAGCAGGCGCTGTCCGAGATGCGGAAGGTCGTCCGGGTTCTCCGTGCGGGCGGGGACGGCGGCACGACCGACGCCCCGGTGTCGCTGCAGGGCGCACTCGAGGCCGCCGTCGACCGCGTCCGCGCGACCGGAGTCCGGGTCGACGCCGACCTGCGCGTGCCCGGGAGCCTGGGCGTGATGCAGGACTTCGCCGTACTCCGCGTCTGCCAGGAGGCCCTGACCAACACCCTCGTGCACTCCGACGGCTCCTCGGTGCGGATCAGCCTGGCCGCGTCCGAGGACCGCATCCGCCTCGAGGTCCTCGACGACGGCGGCTCCGGCGGCAGCCCCCGGGTGCCGGAACTCGCCGTCGGTGGTGCCGGGATCCGCGGGATGCGGGAGCGCGCCGCGTCGATCGGCGGGGTCCTGGACGCCGGGCCGGCCGCGGGTGGCGGGTGGCGCGTCACGCTCGAGGCACCCCGGGAGGCGCGTGTCCCGACGGCGGGCAGCGTCCGGCCCGGTGCGGGGCCGGGTGGTGCGGGGCCGGGTGGTGCGGGTGGTCGGGCGGCTGCCAGTGCTGCGGGTTCCGTCGACGTGGCTGGGCCGGCTGCCGCCGGTCCTGCCGCTCCCCGGGTGGTCGCGTCGTGATCCGCGTGGTGATCGTCGACGACCAGGCCGTGGTCCGCACCGGCCTCGGCATGATGGTGGACGCCGAACCCGACCTGACCGTCGTCGGCCAAGCGCCGAACGGGGCCGAGGCGATCGCTGTCTGCGCCGACCTCCGCCCCGACGTGGTGCTCATGGACGTCCGGATGCCCGTGCTCGACGGCATCTCGGCCACCCGCTCGATCGTGTCCGACGGCACCGCGGGCGCAGTCGTCATCCTCACCACGTTCGACGACGAGGAGTACCTGCTCGACGCCGTGCAGGCCGGCGCACTCGGGTTCCTGCTCAAGGACGCGGGCCCGGACCTCATCGCCGCCGGGGTCCGTGCTGCCCACACCGGCGACACCCTCATCGCACCGTCGATGACCCGGGCGCTGCTCGAGAATCGGCTGCTCGGTGCCCGGTCCGGTGGCGCGGGCGGTGGTGCTTCGGGATCGTCCGTGCCCGCTCCGCCCGCTGAGCACGCCCCCGCGCTGGCGTCGCTGAGCGCCCGCGAGCGGGAGGTCCTCACCGCCCTGGTCCGCGGCGCCAGCAACGCGCAGATCGCGAAGGACCTCTGGATCAGCGAGGCCACCGTGAAGACGCACATCAGCAGCGTGCTCGGCAAGGTCGGTGCCGCGAGCCGGGTGCAGGCCGTCGTCTTCGCGTACGAGAGCGGCTTCGTCCGGCCCGACTGGTCCGCGTAGGCGGCGGGCCGGCGCGCGGTTCGCGCTGGGCGACAGGGCTCGCGCCGCTGGGCGCGTGCGGTGTCGCTGGGGGCGAGCCTCGGCCTGGCGGACAGTCTGCGCCTGCCGGCGGCCGCATGTTGTCCGCGTGGCCGAGTCTCGGGCGGGAGGCGCGTGGCGGGGCTGGGACGGGCCTCCCGTCCGGCGCGAGGTTCGCGGTGGGCGACAGGGCTCGCGCCGCTGGGCGCGTGCGGTGTCGCTGGGGCCGAGCCTCGGTCTGGCGGACGGTTCGCGCCTGCCGGGGGCCGCAGGGTGTCCGCGTGGCCGAGTCTCGGGCGGGAGGCGCGTGGCGGGGTCGGGGCGGGCCTCCCGACCGTTGCGTGGTTCGCGGTGGGCGACAGGGCTCGCGCCGCTGGGCGCGTGCGGTGTCGCTGGGGCCGAGCCTCGGTCTGGCGGACGGTTCGCGCCTGCCGGGGGCCGCAGGGTGTCCGCGTGGCCGAGTCTCGGGCGGGAGGCGCGTGGCGGGGTCGGGACGGGCCTCCCGTCCGGCGCGCGGTTCGCGGTGGGCGACAGGGCTCGCGCCGCTGGGCGCGTGCGGTGTCGCTGGGGCCGAGCCTCGGTCTGGCGGACGGTTCGCGCCTGCCGGGGGCCGCAGGGTGTCCGCGTGGCCGAGTCTCGGGCGGGAGGCGCGTGGCGGGGTCGGGACGGGCCTCCCGTCCGGCGCGCGGTTCGCGGTGGGCGACAGGGCTCGCGCCGCTGGGCGCGTGCGGTGTCGCTGGGGCCGAGCCTCGGCGCACGCACGCACGCACGCACGCACGCACGTACGCGCGCGCCCGCCTCAGGCCGCGCGGGAGCGGGACAGCGGCGCGGCCGCGACCTCGGTCGGCTCGGCGGACGCGGCCTCGCGACGGATCGCGATGACCGTCACGTCGTCATCGTGCGGCACCTCGGCCGCCCGCTCGGCCAGGGCCGCGACGATCGCCGCCGGCGTCCGGTCGGCGCGCGCCAGTTCGGCGACCGAGTCCACCGCGTCGTCACGCCCGCCGAACAGGTCGAGCACGCCGTCGCTGAACGAGATGAGCAGGTCGCCCGGCTCGAGGGTGCCGGTGGTGGTCGCCCACTCGTCGCGGAGGCCCATCCCCAGCGGCAGGTCGACCGAGCGCAGGCGCTCCACCCCTCCGGCAGCGCGGAGGATGAAGCTCAGCCCGTGCCCGGCGTCGGCCCACTGCAGCCCGCCGTCGTCGTCGATCCGCGCGTGGAACAGCGTGGTGAAGGTGACGTCGGTGCCGGCACCCTCGGCGGCGAGGCCGTCGGAGGCGCGGCGCAGGGCCTCGGACGCGTCGTCGACCGTGCGGGCGCTGCGGATCGTGGCGCGGACGGCGGCGGCGATGAGTCCGGCGCCGACGCCCTTGCCCATCACGTCGCCCAGTCCGACGGCGATGCCGTTCTCGGTGCGGTACCAGTCGAAGAAGTCGCCGCCGACGCTCTTCGCCGGCATGCAGGTGCCGGCGACGGTGACGCTCTCGCCCAGGCCGTCGCTGGTGGTCGGCAGCAGGGAGCGCTGCACGGCGGCGGCGCGGTCGATCTCCTCGCGGACCCGGACCTCGCGAGCCTCGGCGGTGCGGACCGAGCGGCGGGCGCGGCGGGAGAGCTCGTGCACGATGACGGCGACCGTGCCGAACACGACGACGGTGATGCCGAGGCGCACCAGCTCACTGGCGCGCATCACCGAGCCCGGCTGGAGCAGGTACGGCGCCAGGATCACGATCGTGACCCCGAGGATCGAGTACACGATCGTGCGCCGGCCGTCGAGCGACGCCCACCACACCACCGGCAGGACCACGAGCGAGGTGAACACGGACGCCCCGGCGCCGGTGCCCGTCCGGAACAGGGCGAGGGACACGAAGTCGACGGCCAGCAAGATCGGCACGAGCGGGACCGCGCGCGGGAAGTGTGCGGCGAACGCGGCGAGCAGGGTCGCGACGCCGACGGTGACCAGGCTGGCGAGGAACATCGTCAGGTCGCTGATCTCGAGCGTCGGCAGCGTCACGGTCAGCAGCGCGCCGAGGGCCAGCAGGCCGCTGATCGGAGCCTGCCGGACGAGGGGGTTGTCGATGACGCTGGTTGGGCGAGACATGCTCAGCCGAGGCTACTGGACAACGGGGTGGACCGACGGGGTGTCGACCCGAAGAGGGGCCACGCCGGACGACAGGTGTCGGGCGGTGCAGACGGCGGGACACCCGTTGTCGGGGTGCCCCGCCGTCGTCTGCATCGTGGTGCCGTGCCGCGGACCTACTCGGCCCGACGGTGGCGTCGTCGGCGCTGTGTCAGCAGCAGCCCGCCGGCGGTGAGGAGCACCAGGGCGAGGACACCGAGGGGCACGACGTTCGCACCAGTCCAGGCGAGGGCGCCGTCGCCGGCGGGGGACGAGCCTCCCGGCTGGGTACCCACACCGCCGGAACCCGAACCGCCACCGCCACCGTCACCAGGGCCGGCACCGGCACCCGGCGCGGGAGCAGGCGAGCCCGGCGCGGGAGCAGGCGAACCCGGCCCGGGCGACGGCGTGGCCGTCGGCGGAGCGGTCGCCGCCGCCGTCACCGTGAACCCGACCCGCGCCAGCACCACGCCGCCCACCGACGCGGACACCGTCACCCGGCCGGAGGCCGTGGCCGGCACCGCCAGGTCGCTGCGGAACGTGCCGTCGGCACCGGTGCGGACGGTGACCTGGCCACCGAGCGCCGGCGTCGTCGACAGCGTGACCGTCGCCTCTGCCGGGAACCCGGCGCCGGTCACGGCCTGCGTGTCACCGGCGGTGACCGTCGGCGATGCGACCTGGAGGCTCGGCACCGCAGCAGCGACCCTCGAGTACCGCACGATGGTCCGGTCCGTCACCGAGCGCTCGGCGACCGGCACCGTGATGGTGCGGCTGTCGGCGTCGTACGTCCATTCGGACGCGGCGACGGGAGTCCCGTCGATCGTGACGGAGGCGGGGCGGTCGGCGTCGGTGAACGTCGCCGTCCACGAGCGGTCGCGCACCTGGCCGGTGAACGAGCCGTCGGCCGGGGCGATGTCGAGCGTGCCGCCGTCGGCCTGCTGGGTGAACCGCATCGTGGTCGACGCGGAGTTGCCCGCGGCGCGAGCAGAGGAGGCCGCCGCGGTCGGCTGCCCCTCGCCCGAGTCCTCGTGCAGGGCGAAGGTGCCGTCCGCGCCGGTCGCGACCGTCACCGTGACCGCGTCGAGCGGTGCGGCGTCGTTCGCGACGTGGTGCGAGCGGGTCGGGACGATGCCGCCGCTGCGGACGAACACCGGCATGGTGGTCAGGTCGGTCGTGACGTCGGCCGTCGTGCCGCCCTGGTGGGTCGTGCCGGTGAACCAGTCGGTCCACGAGTCGCCGGCCGGGAACCAGACCGAACGCGTGGCCTTCCCGGTGTCGTCGTTCGCGGTGGTGACGGGCGCGACCAGGACGTCCTTGCCGTAGAGGTACTCGGAGCCGGCCTGGGCGTAGGACTCCTGCGCCTCCGGGTACTGCAGGTAGAGCGGCTGCAGCATCGGGGTGCCGGTCGCCGAGGCGTCGGCGGCCAGGGTGTACGTCAGGGGGAGCAGGTCCTCGCGGAGGTTGAGGAACTGCTTCGCCGACGCGTTCGCCTCGGCCGGGTACTGCCAGGGCAGCCGGTCGCTGTGGTTGCTGTGCAGGCGGTCGATCGGCTGGAACGCGCCGAACTGCACCCACCGGGCGTACATGTCGGCCGGCAGCTGGGTCGTGCCCGGCTCCTTGCCCGCGATGCCGTACTGCGCACCGTTGTGGCCACCGATGTCGTGGCTGATCGCGGACAGGCCGGTTGCCGCCGACTCGCCGGGCGTGTAGCCGACCTGGGCGGCGAGCTCGTCCCACGAGGACGTGGTGTCCCCGGTGAAGTGCACCGTGGTGCGCTTGTCGGCCCAGGGCCCGGTCGGTACGGCCTGCGGGTTGCCGTAGCCGCCCGCGGTCAGCGAGCCGTAGGCGCGGGAGAACGCCAGACCGCGGCCCTTGAGCTGCTCGTCGGTGTACTTCGCGTACTGCTGGTTGATGAACGCGTCCGGCGTCACACCGTTGGCGGAGTACTTCGAGTTCTCACTGCAGCACCAGTCGAGCCACCACATGTCGACGCCCTCCGGCTGTAGCGAGGTGTGCAGGTCGAAGTAGGCCTTGAGCTGGTCGGGGTCCGACCAGTCGAACAGGTAGCGGTCGCCGTCGCCCTGGGTGAGCTTGCCCTTCGCGGTCGCCTGCGCGGCCGCGAACTCCGGGTCCTTGCTGGAGATCGACGGGTGGATGTTGAGGGTGTTGTGGATGCCCTCGGCGTGCCAGTCGGCGAGCAGGCTGGTCATGTCGGGGATCCGGGCCGGGTCGACCGACCAGCCGTCCCACTTGCTGTCGCCCTCGTTGGTGGGGCTGCCGGTCTTGTAGTCGGTGTCGATCGCCATGACGTCGACGGGGACGCCCTCGTCCTGGAAGCGCTTCGCGATGTCCAGGTAGTCCTGCTGCGACCGGTCGTAGTACTCGGAGTACCAGACGCCGTACGCCCACTGCGGCAGGAGCTTCGAGGGGCCGGTCAGGGTCGCCAGGTCCTTCAGCGCGGTCGTGTACGCGGTGCCGTACCCGAAGACGTAGCCGTCCTGGTAGCCCTCGCCACCGTGGTCGCCGCGGGGCGTGGTCTGCTCGGTCGCCGGGTCGTACAGCGCCGAAGCGGTGTCGTCGAGCAGCGACCAGCCGTCCTGGTAGAGCAGGCCGGGGTTCGTCTTCGCGGCACCGTTGGCGGTGTCGAGGTCACGCCGGTAGCCACCGAGCGGAGCGTGCGCGGCGAGGACGGGCGACGCGGTGTCGACGACCGCGATCGTGTCGAAGTTCACGTTGCAGTTGGCCGCCACGGTCGGACAGCCGATCGCGATGTCGTTCGTGCCGGCGGCCAGGTGTACGGGGACCGTCACGGTGTTCCAGTAGTCCCAGCCGCTGGTGCGGGGCAGCTCACCGGTCGTGGCGGTCTGGCCGACGGGAGCAGCGGTCAGCGTGGGCGTGCCGGCCGACCCGTTGGCGTACCGGACCTGCAGCGCGTAGTCGCCCGCGGCCGGGACCCCGGTGACGTGCGCGGTCATCTGCGCGCCGGCGCGCTCGAACCCGGCGACGAAGCCGTCCCCGGCGAACCCGTTGTGGTTCGTCGCCACGGTCGCGGGCTCGGTGCGTGCGGCGTCCTCGGCCTGGCAGACGACGCCGAAGGCGCAGTCCTGCCCGTCGGACGCTGCGGTCGGCGCCGGGTAGGCCGCACCCGCGGGGACGATCGCCAGGCTGTCGACGTTCACCCGACCAGAATCCGCGTCGCCACGGACGACCTTCACGGTGTGCGGACCGGCAGTCAGGTCGAGGGCTGCGGTGGTCTGCTTCCACTCGTCCCAGTTCGCGCCGGCCGGCAGGCTCAGGGTGACCGGGGCCCGGTCGTCGACGACGATGCTCAACGTGCGGGTCTCGACCTTGCCGTCGCCGCCCTGGCTGTTGGCGTACCGCATGGCCAGGTCGTACGACCCGGCCTGCTGCACGGTCGTGCGGAACGTCATGGAGTTGCCGACGTTCTCGAACCCGGCGGCGAAGCCAGCGCCCGTGTACCCGGCGTGGTCCGTCGCGTTCGCCAGGCCCTGCAGCGCGAGTGCCTCGCCCTCGCAGAGCGTGCCGATCGCACACGAGGGCGTCCGTGCCGTGACCCAGGGTGAGCCGGTGACGGCCTGTCCCGCGGACGTCTTCAGCGTCACCCGGAGGTTGTCCTGGCTGAAGTCGCCGGTGCCCTGCCGGTACTGCACGGTCATCGACCCGGTGTCGAGCGTCAGCCAGCCGTCCTGCACCGTCTTGGTGAACGGCGTCGGGGCGAAGTCGTCACGCCCGACCACGTTGAACGTGCCCTGGTCGGTGAACTGCCCGTCGCCCGCGTACTCGGTGCGGATCAGGGTGGGGGAGAGCACCTGGAAGCGGGCCTCGCCGGACACCACGGTGCGGGCGTCGGGAGCGGCGGCTGCCGGCAGGGCGGAGATGCCGAGCCCGCCGAGCGCGAGCGCTCCGACGACGGCTGTGGCGAGTGACGACCCGAGGAAGCGACGGCGCCCCCGGCTCGAGATGAGAGTGGGACGCAAGGGATGGGCTCCTCGTGGACGACGTCGTCCGGTCTGATCGGTGGTGCGGGCGCCCCCTAGGCGCCCGCGTTACAACGTGGGAAACTGTAGGGCCTCATAGCTCCTGCATGGAAGACCGCAAGGAGGATGGGCGCCGTCGACGGCGCTCAGCGAATCAGACGGGAGGCGCGGGTCGGCTCAGCGAGGCCAGGTCGCGACGACCGCCACCGCGTTGAAGAGCACGTGCGCCATGATCGCGCCGCCGATGCGGTTCGTCATCGCGACCAGGGTGCCGGTCAGCGACCCGAGCACGAAGATCGTCAGGAACACCCGGAAGCCCTCGAGCTGCGTCCCGCCCGCACCGAGCAGGACGTGCAGGACCGCGAACAGGAACGCGGTGAGGAACACGGCCAGGAATCGTGTGCGCGGGGTGAGTTCGGCGGCCATCCGGCGCTGGAACAGCCCACGGAAGAAGACCTCTTCGAGGAACGGACTGACCAGCACGATGCCGATGGCCGAGACGATCAGCAGCGTCTCGTCCGGGGTCCCGAGCGTCGGCGCCGGGGTGAGGCCCGTCGAGCCGGTGAACGCCAGGCCGAGGAACACGTCGAACACCCGGCACAGGATCACGATGCCGATCGCGAAGATCGCGTCGCCGAGTCCCAGCCGCAGGCGAGCGGCACGGTCCGTGCTCGCCGATCGGCGCAGCACCCAGACGATGCCCGCGACGAGCGGCAACCAGACGGCGAAGTCGGCCACCAGCACCTGCATGACGGGCGGCTGGATCTTGCCGGCGATGTTGAACCCCGACGCGACCCGGGCCAGGATCACCGCCACCCCCAGCGCGACCAGCAGGATCACGAGGTCCCGCTGACGGCTGGTGTCGGGCTCGGCGTGGGTCACGTCGGACTCGGTGCTCATGGGCTCACCGTAGAGGACGGGTGGCCCAGAACGGCCGATACAGCCGAGCGTTGCTCGATCATGTGGCACTATTTGAATGCCGTACACCGGGACATCCCCGGGCACTCGTGTTGGGACCACGGGCGAGCGGCGGGATCGTCGGGGAAGGCGGGCCGCGTGGAACTACGCGACTACATCACCGTGCTACGTAAGGGATGGGTCCTCATCCTGGTCTTGGCACTCGTCGGAGTTGCCGCTGCCGCGGGCTTCTCCCTGCTCAAGAAGCCGGTGTACTCCGCTTCGGCGCAGGTCTTCGTCTCGACGGAGACCTCGGGCAGCGCGAGTGACCTGGCCCAGGGGAACACCTTCACCCAGCAGCGCGTCCTGACGTACTCGAACCTGGTGTCGACGCCGATCGTGCTGCTGCCGGTCATCTCGAAGCTCCAGCTCGACATGAACGCCGACCAGCTCGCGACGATGGTGTCCGCGACCGCGCCGACGAGCACGACCCTGATCTCGATCAGCGTGAACGACACGGACCCGGTGCAGGCGGCGAACATCGCGAACGCGACGTCGCAGAGCCTCACCAACGTCGTCGAGGACATCGAGGCCACCGACGCCGACGGCAAGAGCAGCGTCAAGCTCACCCGCGTGAAGCAGGCCGACGTGCCGAGCGTCCCGGTCAGCCCGAACGTCCCCGTCAACGTCGCACTCGGCCTGCTCGTCGGACTCGCGCTGGGCGTCGGCATCGCCGTGCTCCGCGAGACGCTCGACAACCGCGTCCGGACCGAGCAGGACGTCGAGAAGATCAGCGACAAGCCGGTCGTCGGTGGCATCGCCTTCGACAGCAAGGCCTCGGAACGTCCGCTGATCGTGCAGGTCGACCCGCGCAGCCCGCGTGCCGAGTCGTTCCGCACGCTCCGCACCAACCTGCAGTTCCTGGACATCGGCACCGGCGCACGCACCTTCGTCATGACGTCGTCCGTGCAGTCCGAGGGCAAGAGCACCACGGTCGCCAACCTGGCGATCGCGCTCGACAGTGCCGGCTTCCGCGTGATCCTCATCGACGCCGACCTGCGCCGTCCCCGCGTCGCCGAGTACATGGACGTCGAGACCAACGCCGGTCTGACCGACGTGCTCATCGGCCGCGCCGAGCTCGAGGACGTCGCCCAGCCCTGGGGCCGCGGCAACCTCGTCGTCCTGCCGGCCGGCCAGATCCCGCCGAACCCGTCCGAGCTCCTCGGGTCCCGCGCCATGCAGGACCTCATCGAGCGGCTCGAGGGCGAGTTCGACTACGTCCTGTTCGACGCCCCGCCGCTCCTGCCCGTCACCGACGCCGCGATCCTGGCGAAGAAGGCCTCCGGCGCGATCGTCGCCGTGGCCTCGGGCAAGACGCACAAGGGCCAGTTCGCCGCCGCGGTCTCCGCACTCGAGAGCGTGGGCGCACCGATCGCCGGCTTCGTCATCACGATGATGCCCGTCCGTGGCCCGGGCGCCTACGGCTACGGCCGGTACGGCTACGGGTACGGCTACGGCATCGAGGACGAGGACACACCGAAGGTCAAGCCGCCCAAGCGCGGCGGCAAGAAGCTCGGCGCCCTGAGTCGCGCCGAGCGCTGAGACGAGGTCGGGGGACATGGACACTCGCCGGGGGACCCGAAACCTCGGTTCGTCGCTCACGCGGACGACCCTGGTCTGGGTCGCCATCGTGATCGTCGTGCTGGTCGTCATCGACATCGCACTCGTCACGCTCGCCCTGGGACGCACCGCACCGAACTCCGGTGACCCGGCGGGCCCGATCCCGACCTTCTCCAGTTCTCCGCGCTCCAGCGAGAGCGCGTCCCCGACGCCGAACGCGTCGGCAGGTGCGGCAGACGCTGCGTCAGCCCGACGTCTGCTGTCCGCCATCGACGGCAAGGAGGCATGGCGAGCCTCCAGTACGTCGTGTTCCGTTGACAAGCCGGTGCTGGAGCACTCGGTGGACGGCGGGGCGACCTGGGTCGCGGTCGCCCTCGGCGACGACGTGCGCACCCTGACGGGGCTGCGTGCCACCACCAGCGGCGTCTCGATCCTGACAGGGGTCGGCGACGACTGCGCCATGACCGTCCGAACGAGCACGGACGACGGTGCCACGTGGTCAGCCGGTCAGCCGGGCGCCGCCGGTGCCGGGGTCAGCGACGCCGCCCTGCAGCTGCAGAGCGGCCGCTCCGACTCGCCGTGTGCTGACCCGGTCGACGTCTACCAGGGGCAGTACACGACGCTCGTCGCATGCGCGGACGCCATCGCTTGGCGGAGCGGGACCGGGTCGTGGGTGACGGCACCGATCGGCGGGATCCAGTCCATCGCCGACGCCGGCAACACCTACACACTCGCGCGCACCGGCGGTGCGACGTGCGCCGGCGTCGAGATCGCGAGCCTGGCGGCCGTGAAGGTGACTGCCTCGTCGACGGTCAGCCCCGTCGGATGCTGGACGGGGGGCGCGAGCAGTGGGCCGGTCGCGATCGGTCTGGCAGACAAGAACCTGTGGGCCTGGTCGGGCGACACGGTCGCGGTGTCTGCGGACGGTGGTGCTTCGTGGTGACGGTGACCGAACGGACCGCTCGACCGGAGCTCGGCTGGGAGAACACCTACGCCCGTCGATTGGTCATCACCGACGCGCTTGCGCTGATCTGGGTGGCGTTCGGCGTGCAGATCGCGTGGTTCGGGTTCGACAGCCGGCAGGTCGCGGGCAGTTCGGCCGACCTGGCCGTCGGGTACTCGGCCGTCTCGATCCTGATCGTCATCGCCTGGCTGATCGTGCTGGCGCTCTACGACACCCGTGATCCGCGCTACATCGGCACCGGCGCCGGTGAGTACCGACGAATCGTCGACTCGGCAATCCGGTTGTTCGCACTCGTGGCGATCGTCGCGTATGCCTTCAAACTCGAGATCGCCCGCGGGTACATCTTCATCGCGTTCCCTCTCGGCGTCCTGCTCCTGCTGCTGACGCGTTGGATGTGGCGCCAGTGGCTCAACGCACAGCGCCGGAGCGGCCGCTACTCCGCCACGGTCGTGCTCGTCGGGTCCACCGGATCAGTCGAGCACATCGCCCGCGAACTGATGCGGCACCCAGAAGAGGGCTACCGCGTCGTCGGCGCCTGTGTCCCGACCGGTCCCGTCGGCGGGACGCTCGGCACGACCGGGGTCCCCATCCTCGGACGGATCAGCGACGCCGTCGTCGCACTGCGCAGCATCGGTGCCGACACCGTGGCCGTGACGAGTTCGGACGACCTGGGCGCGCAAGCGGTGCGTGAACTGAGTTGGGAACTCGAGGGCGGGCGCGAGCACCTGATCGTCGCTCCGAGCCTGACCGAGATCAACGGCCCGCGCATCCACACGCGTCCCGTCGCTGGCCTGCCGCTGATCCACGTCGAAATGCCCCGTTACGAAGGCACCACGCTCTTCATGAAGCGTGCGTTCGACGTCGCCGGATCGGCGCTGCTGATCATCGCCCTGTCGCCGCTGTTGATCGTGTTGGCACTCGCCGTGCGGTTCACCAGTGCGGGCCCGGTGCTCTACCGCCAGGAGCGCGTCGGCCTCAACGGCCAGCCCTTCGACATGCTCAAGTTCCGGTCCATGCGCGTCAACGCCGACGACGAGCTCGTCGCGCTCCTCGCAGCGCAGGGCAAGGGAGACACCCCGTTGTTCAAGTTGGAGAACGACCCGCGCATCACTTCGATCGGTCACGTGCTCCGCAAGCACTCGCTCGACGAGTTCCCGCAGCTGTTCAACGTGCTGTTCGGGTCGATGAGCCTGGTCGGACCGCGGCCCCAGCGTGAGGGCGAGGTCGCGCTCTACGACGCCGCAGCACGCCGTCGGCTGTTGCTCAAGCCCGGCATGAGCGGCCTGTGGCAGGTCGGCGGACGGTCGTCGCTCGGGTGGGAAGACGCCATCCGGCTGGACCTGTACTACGTGGAGAACTGGTCGCTGACCGGGGACATCGTCATCCTGTGGCGGACGGTGCGAGCGGTGTTGGCGCCGGGGAAAGAGGCTTTCTGATGCCGGGGCTCATCGCGCACGAATGGGTGGCTGCACATGGCGGTTCGGAGAACGTGGCGGAAGCCATGTCTGCAGTGTTCCCCGATGCTGCGATCCAGACACTGTGGAGCGATGCGCCCGAACGGTTCCCCGGCCGAACTGTGCACGAGTCGTGGTTGGCGAAGACCCCGCTCCGGCGCCACAAGGCGCTCGCACTGCCGTTCATGTCGTCAGCCTGGACCCGGGTCGACACCGCTCCGTACGACTTCGTGCTCGCGAGCTCCCACGTGTTTGCCCACCATGTCGGCGGACGGGACGCGATGGGATCGACGCCGAAGTTCGCGTACATCCATACGCCGATGCGCACCGTTTACGCAGCGGACCAAGATTCACGAGGAGCTGGGCTTCTCGTCAGGGCGTCGGCTTCACTTGTCCGGACCTTCGACCGACGCTTCGTGAACGGCGGAGTGCAGTACGCGGCAAACAGCGACTACATCCGTCGTCGTATTGCGCAGGTCTGGCACCAAGAAGCGAGGGTGCTCCACCCGCCGGTCGACACCACGTTCGCAACGGCGGAGCCCGTTGGGCTTGAAGCAGGTGAGCGAGAACTGCTGGCGTCGCTTCCGGAAGGCTTTCTACTGGGTGCGTCGCGATTCGTGCCCTACAAACGCCTCGATCTCGTCATCGCCACCGCTGAACAGTTGAAGCGACCGGTGGTCATTGCAGGGCGAGGGCCGGAACTGCCCGCGCTTCGTGCGCAGGCCGACGCCGCGACGGTGCCCGTGTGGGTCGTCGTCGGACCGTCGGACGCGATGTTACGCGAGTTGTACCGCCGCGCCTCTGTGTTCGTGTTCCCCGCAGTCGAGGACTTCGGGATCATGCCGCTCGAAGCGATGGCAGTCGGCACTCCCGTGGTCGTCGGTGCAGAGGGCGGTGCGCGCGAGGGTGTTGAAGCCGTGAGTGGCGGCGTCGTGTCACCGTCAGTCGAACCGGTTGCGTTCGCGGATGCCGTCCGCCGAGCCGAGCGGCTCGACACTCGCAATGTGGCAGGTCACGTCGAAGAGCAGTTCGGAACTGAACGGTTCGCCCGTGAACTGCGGCGCTGGGTCTCAGGAGGATGAGCGGGGTTGGTCTCCTGAACCGTTTCGGTGGTGGGGTGCGCCGTGTCGCCCGCCACCCCAGCGCGACGCTGCTCGCTTCGAGCGCCGCCTCGACCCTCTTCGGACTCGGAACTGCGACGTTGCAGGCGCGTCTTCTCGGCCCAGCCGGGCGTGGTGAACTCGCGATGGCGATGGTCCCCGCTGGAATCGTCGCGATCTTGCTGAGCTTCGGACTGCCGGATTTCGCAGCTCGACGAGCCGCGAAGGGAACTGACACTCGTTCCCTGTCGAGACTCGCTCTGGTGGCCGGTGTCGCCATCGGGCTGGTGGCGTTCTTCCCGTACATCCTCCTGGCCGGGCTGCAGGCGGACGGGAAAACCGAGGTGTGGTGGCTCTTCGTCGCCTGGGCCGCAAGTGTCCCGTTGTTCGTGTTCGGCTCGACCTTGACGGGTGTCGCGATCGGAAGCGGGCGGTGGCTCGCCTCGGCAGTCGTTCGCGCGCTCCCGGGTTTCGCGGCGCTCGTCGTTCTCACCGCGCTGTTCTTCCTGCACGTGGACGCCTCGCCGCTCCTGGTCGGTCTGATCCTCATCGCGACCACAGTCCTCAGCCCTCTGACGTACATGGTCAGACGTTTTGCCCGACCAGCAAGCAGCTTCGGGCGCGAACTCATCGTCGACGCGGCGAAGTTCGGAGCCAGAGGCTGGCTGGCTGGAGCGACCGCGTTGGTCAATCAACGGATCGACCTGCTCATGGTCTCGGCGATCGCCCGACCGCAGGAGGTCGGGCTCTACGCGGTCTCGACGACGTTGGCTGCAACGCTGAACGCAGTGTCGAACGCGGTCGCCATGCCCAATCGCAATCGCGTTGCCCGGGGCGATGTCACACATGTGGCGCGCACGTGCGCGTCAACCATGCTCCTGATCGCCTGCCTGGCCCTCGTCGTGGCGGCGGCGGTGCCGCTGCTCATCTTCGTCCTGCTCGGTTCGGCGTTCCAGGCGGCGGCGGCTCCCATGTTCGTGCTGCTCGCCGCGCAAGTGCCGCTCGCAGGGGTCGTCGTACTCACACAGAGCCTCAACGGGGCAGGGAAGCCCGGGAAGCCGCTCGTCGGGGAAGTCGTTGCCCTGGTCACTACAGCGGCGATGATCCTCCTCTTGTTCAGCCCAGGAGGCTTGGTCCTCGCGGCGACTGCGACGGGCGTCGGGAACCTGTTGAGCCTCGCCGTACTCATCGTGCTCACTCGCAGACACATCCAGGCTGCTCCGATCCGGAGCTTCTGCTTCATCGGACCCCGCGCCATGATCTCGACACTCAGGAGCTTGCGATGAACCCCAGGACAGTCACCGCCATCGTTGTCACCTACAACTCTGGACGGTTCGTCGATCGCATTCTCGAGGACCTGCTCGCGATGGACCACGTCGATCGCGTGGTCGTGGTGGACAACAATTCGTCGGACGACTCGACGGCACGAGTCCGGAGCCGGATCGTCGGGGAGAAGGTCACGCTGATCGAGTCCGCCTCGAACGTCGGGTTCGGCGCGGCTGTGAACCGGGCCGTCCACGAGGAGTGTCAACACTCCGAGTTCATCGCAGTGGTGAATCCGGATGTGGGACTCGGAACCGATGTCTTCGATCGATTGCTCGACCAGTTCGACGACGACCGGTTGGGTGTGATCGGGGTTCAGCTTGCTCGCTCGGACGGAACTCCTGTCTCGTCCGCGCGCTTCTTCCCTTCCAGATCGACGATCCTCCGTAGAACCGCTGTCGAGGTCGAGCATGGTGGTCGTACGATCTCGGTCGACTGGCTTTGCGGAGCGTTCATGCTCTGGCGCGCCGATGCCTTCCGGGAGGTTCACGGATTTTCATCCGATTACTTCCTCTACTACGAAGACGTCGACATCTGCCGGCGGGCACGAGAACTCGGATGGGACGTCGTGATCGCAGGGTCTGTCTCGGCGGTGCATGATCAAGGCCACGGGGCAAAGACGAGCCCGGTGCTCCTCCGCGCGAACCGGCGCAGCCGACGGCGTTACGCACGACGGTGGCTCGGTAAGTCAGGTTGGGCTGCTGCGCTGGCCGCAGACGTGCTCGAGCAGGCGGGCACCACCCTTCGACGGATCGGTCTGCGCCGATGAAACTGCTGATGGACGGCCGAGTTCTGGAAGGCGGCAGTAGCGGGGTGCGAGACGTTGCGTCTGGTCTGTTGCAGGGACTCCGATCGCTGCAGCAACAGGGGCGCGTGGACGTGACGGTCGCAACAGTCGGGACCACGCACGCGGAATCCGATGTCCAGTTGCCAAGTCGCTTCTTCATGCACGCCTGGCTGCCGCTCACCGCGCTCAGAGGTCGATTCGACCGCATCGTGGTCCCGCGGCAGACGATTCCGGTTTTATCCCCCGTGCAGAGCGTTCCCGTTTTCCACGACGTCGGGTTCATCGACGAGCCCACGCTCTATCGTGACGCCGCGAAGATCACAGCCACGACTCGGTACGCCAGCCGGGCAAGAAGAGCGCTCGCAGTTTCGGCTTACACCGCGGACCGGATGGCGCAACTAGGCCTCAACGATCGGGTAACTCCCCTGCCGATCGAAGCCGTGCACGACATCGAGTGGCGACCTGAGCGCCATGATCCGTACCTGCTCTGCATCGCAGCCCAGGAGCCGCACAAGAACCTGCCCAAGCTCGTCGACGCCTGGGCAACCCTTGACGACCTCGATGCACGCCTCATCATCTGTGGCCGCCCTGGCAGTGACTCTGACGCACTCGATCGCGCCCGGTCCCGTCTTCGACGCCCGGCCTCGGTGGAGATAGCGAGTGGACTGTCCGCCGCGGCGTACGCAGCGCTTCTGGCCGGTGCTCACGGCTACGTCCAGCCGTCTCTCTACGAGGGCCTTTGCATTCCAGCGATGGACATGGCGGCGGCCGGTGTGCCCATGGTGGTGGGCAATCACTCCAACCTCGGTGCGCGCTTCTCTGGAGCTCCAGACGGACAGGCGATCGACGCGACAGACGTCGATGTGCTCGCAGCCGCACTACGCGCACTCTTGACCGACGAGAGGTTCCGGCAGGAGTCGATGTCGTACAACCGCGAGAACGTCCACATGACCGACTGGCTTCGCGTCGGAGAGATCTTCCTGGAGGCGATCGTATGACCTCACTCACAGTCGTCACCGTGTCGCACGAGTCATCGCAGGTGCTGCAGGGCTTCCTCGAGCGCCTTGGCCACGGCCGTGGGCCCATGGATTCGGTCGTCGTGGTCGACTCAGGATCGCTTGACGCAGAACGTTCTCGAGCCGTTGCAGAACGCTTCGATGCCGTCTTTCGACGAGTGCCGGTGAACGTCGGTTTCGGTACCGCCTCGAACATCGGCGCATCCGCCGTTGACACCGACTTCTTGGCGTTCGTCAACCCGGACGTCGAAACGACCTTCGAAGATCTCCACGCGCTCGCGGTCGAAGCCGACCGCGTCGGCGCAGCGTGTGTGGGCCCGCGGGTCCGGGACTCTCGTGGTAACTACGCGCTAGCCGAGCGGGGAACAATTGCTTCTCCTTTGGCCCGACGGCGCGACGTGGATGTCTCCGGGGCGCAACCCGTCGAATCGATCGCGGGCTGTTGCATGGTGCTCCCGACGCAGTGGTTCCAAGTCGCCGGAGGGTTCGATCCGTTCTTCTTCATGTTCACTGAGGAGATCGACCTCCATCGTCGGATCACCCGAGCGGGCGGCTTGATCGGCGTTGCGGACTCTGTGACGGTCGTCACCGAAGGCGGTGGAAGTTCTTCCGAGGTCGGCTCTCGGTGGAGTGTCACCGAGAGGGAAGTCGCGCACGTCCGTTTCACTTGGAAGTGGTACGGCTTGCCGGCCGCGGCGCTCGATTTCCTGTGGCGCCTTGTGTTGATCGTGCGAAAGCCCGCATACCGGCCGATCCGAGTGAGCCTGGCGCAGTTCTTCCGGGGAGTTCTGAGTCGCGCTGGTCGACAGCGACGCGTCATCACTAGAGAGTACGGAGCCGTGCCTTGGGACTGAATCGTCTGTGGCGTGACGCTGCGATCAACGGGCTTCTCAACGGCCCTGTCGTGCCGCGGAGTGTTCGATGGCGGCTGCTGCGGGCCTGGGGCGTCACCATCCCGGGATGGGTATCGGTCGCGCCTGGATGCTGGTTCGGTGGGAAGAACATCGAGATCGGGCCCGGGACGACTGTCAACTACGGCTGCGTGTTCGACAATTCGGCGAAGATCGTCGTCGGCCCCAGGTGCGACGTCGGGCATCACGTCACCTTCATCACGAGTACTCACGAACTCGGCCCGCGAGAACGACGGGCTGGTCGCGCGATCGGTCAGCCGATCCACGTCGAGCCGGGAACCTGGATCGGTGCCCGGGCAACGATCCTTCCGGGTGTGACGATCGGTGCAGGCTGCGTGATCGCCGCCGGGGCCGTCGTCACGAGCGACTGTGCCTCCGACGGGCTGTACGCGGGTGTCCCGGCCGTCAGGAAACGCGATCTCGCATGAGTTCGTCGACGAGGCCCCTCGCCTCTGCGCCGCGGCGGGTCCAGGAGTGACGGTCTGCGAGCGCTGCTCTCACATCGAGGCTCTCCGCAGAAGGAGTTCGGGTCGAGGCAACCACAGCCTGCAAGAACTCCTCCGGACCTGCTGCGACAGTGACGTGCCCCGACACCGCTGAAACAGCTGGGACCCGCGTCGACACGACAGTCAGGCCCGCTGCCAGGTACTCGTACGTCTTCAACGGGTTGACACCTACCGTGTACTCGTTGATGAGGTAGGGGATCAAACCGACCGTCGAACGCGCGTAGAGCTCACTGAGCGATGCAAAGTCCAGGTGTCCATGGTGTGTCGCACCAGCCGCAACCAGTTTCTCGACAGCGCGTGCCGAGGACCCTCCCCCCTCTGACACCGGCCCGGCGAGATCCAGTCGCACTCCACGCTTCAGCAGCCCCTCCAGCAGCTCGAAGTCGACTTTGCTCGCCGTCAGGTTCCCGGCGAAGACCGCTCGCTCTACACGGGGGCGCCCTCGGTGAACTGCCTGGGCGATCGGCTCGACGTCGGCGACGTTGGGCCACAGGCGTCGAGAGTCAAAGCCGACTGCGGCCAGATGTGTGTCGACGACCTCACTGCTCGCAACGGCGGTGACCCCCACTTCTGCGAGACGTCGTTCTTGTTGCGCGATGAGTTCTGCGTTGATGCCAGGTACGGAACCGAGCAGATCGACGCAGTGGTAAACCGTGGCGTCGGCGAAGCGTTCGAGACCGTAGGTGTTGGGCGTGTAGGTCCAGAGGAGTCGTCGACCTGGCCGCGCGATCCAATTGCTGACGAGTCTGTGGAGCAAGGGACGATTGACGATCCTGCTGACGCCCGTGTGGATTGGGAGGACCAGCGGACGCAGGACGTTGATGCCGTTCGTCGGCCGTTCGAACGATGTGCCTGCAGATCCTGATCCGATGCGCCGCAGCATCCGCTTCAGATCGCTGGGCCGTAGCTCCGGCTTCCGTAGGCCCATCGACTCGACGTAGGACACATCCCACCGAGCTGAGAGTTCCCGCGCGACGTAATGCTGGTTGGTAGCGATCGGTTGGTTCCAATCGGCCGTGCCGAGCACGAGGATCGAAACGTCCATCAGTTACTCCCGGTCCGCTGCGACTGCAGCGTCCACGACGAGCGAGTGGACTCGAAGCGGGCTCGGTGTGCTCCGACCCAGGATTCTTCCGAATGTCGTCCAGCCCACGCAACCATGCGCGATCTACTGCGCTCTCGCTCAGCCGTCGCTCGGTGTATCGCGCGCGCCCACTCGTGGGGGCCGCTGCCGCTCGGAGCGACCTCCACACCGAGCTCTGTCATGAGCTCATCGAGGCCTGTGTCAGCGACCGCAACGACCGGAAGCGCGTGGGACGCAGCTTCGACGAGCGTGGTCGGCAGGCCTTCCCGAGCTGCACTCGATGACGTGAAGAACACTGCGTCTGCGGCCGCGTATGCAAGCTCGGGTTCGTCGAGGTGTCCCAGCAGCCGGACGTTCGTCAACGAGGAACTTGTTCGCTCCAGCGCCGCCCTCTCCGGCCCCTCGCCAGCGATGAGCACCACCCCTTCGAACTCGCCAGCCAATCGGACCGCCATCTCCGGCCGCTTCGCCGAGTGGAGGCGACCGATCCAGAGGACGACCGGAACGTCCTCAGCCACCCCGAGCCGCTGACGAGCCGCGGTCCGAGCCGCGGCCGTCGCTGGAGTCGAGGAACCGTCTCCGACGCCGTTTTCGATCACATGCACAACAGAGGGGTCGGCTACAACCGCGCGGACATCCGTTGCCACAGCCTCCGAAACACAGATGATGGCGGCGACGTACCGCGATGCGACTCTGTACCGGGACGCCAGGAGCCGACCGGAAACGCCTTGCAGGAACTGTCCGTGTTCGGTCCAGACGACGGGACCGAGCTTCGCAAGGGCCTTCGTGAATCCGATCTGCTCCCGCTTGAACTGCAGGTGGAACAGATCGACTTCTCGAGCACGAACGGCTCGAACCACGCGCCGACGTTCGGCGGGAAGGCGCAACAGGCCGCCGATCATGGTCGATTTCGACCACTTCGGACCCAGACGAACATCGACGTGGCGGAGCGCCTCCTCGTCCCATCCCGGGACGTGCCCGACGAGTAGCGGTTCGTCGCCGGCGACCCGGAGGCGTGAGAAGAGCCGGTTCAGGTAGCGCTCCGCCCCACCGAACGTGCTCGACTGACTGACGACGACTAGATGCATGGGTCGATTATGCGGGGTTGAGGGAGACCCGTTGCCCATGTAAGGCACTGCTCGTACTGCGTTGGGGAGGATTTCACGCGCGACATCTGTTGCCGCGAGGCGTGACGCCCGTCAGGATGTGACGCGTGAACAGCTTCGGCCAGTACGAGCGCACGCGCTACTTCCCTCAGCTCGACGGCCTCCGAGCAGTCAGCATCCTCCTCGTGCTGACAATCCATTCTCATGTCACGCAACTGCGTGTTCTGAACGGCTACATCGGTGTGACCGTGTTCTTCGTTCTGAGCGGCTTCCTCATCACGACGCTGCTTCTGCGTGAGTCGGACCTGCAAGGGCGGGTGTCGTTGCGGAACTTCTACATTCGCCGCGCGTTCCGCATCTTCCCGCTCTACTACCTCGTCTTGGGCGCGAACATCGTCGCGGTGGCTGCAGGCTTCGCCGACAATCCAGGAGACTTCGGCCAGCGCCTTGTCTTGTTCCTGACCTACCTCAACGAGTTCGCCAGCCCCGGGACCTTCGGGCACAGCTGGTCCCTCGCCATCGAGGAGAAGTTCTACTTCGTCTGGCCGCTGCTTGCTTTCGCGGTGCCGGCGGTGTGGCGGTGGCGCCCGTGGGTGGCTGCTGCGCTCGTGGTGCTCTGCACTTCTGCAGGTCTCGTGGGCGGATACCTCGGGACGTACGCACCGATCGTCTTCGGCTGCGTGATGGCACTCGCGCTCCACAACCCTCAGAGTCACAGGCTGGTGCGGCTTCTCGCCCGGCCACTACCCGGGGCCGTCCTCGGTGTCGTCGTGGTCACGGTTGGCTTGTTGTCACGAACCGACTCCCACATCCACCTCGCCTTCGGTGCGGCGGTCGCCCTCGTTCTACCCGTCCTGCTCATCGGGCCGGATGGTGCTCATGCATGGCTCCGTTGGTCGCCGCTCCGATTCGTCGGGCAGCGGGCGTACGCCATCTACCTCGTTCACCCGCTCGTAGGGAGTGTCATCGATTCAGTCCTCCCTACTGACACCGTGGTCTTGACGGTGGTGCACCTCGTCCTGATGTTTGCGGGCTCGCTGGTGGTCGCACACGTGCTCTTCATTCTCTGCGAGCGCCCGTTGATCGCCGTCGGTCGTCGACTGACTGGCTCTCGACGCGCTGTCGAAACTCTGCCCTCGACAACTCCGTAGGTCCCCGGGCACGAGGGGACCACCAGCAAGGGCGAGGCCGGAGTATCGCTCGGAGCGACCGACCGCATGTCATGATTACGATCAGACAGGGGGAGCGGGGCCTGTCCGGGGAGCGATAGGACGAGGACTTGCAGACACAGCAGATTGCGCGTGGTCGAGGTGTCGGCCGGCGAGTGCTCGAGAGCGTGCGAGTGAGTCAGCGGGCGATGTTCGCGGCGGTGGCCATCGTCGCGGTCGTAGGACTCGCAGGTGTCACGGTCACATCGACCCCTCTCATCGCGGTCGCCGTTGTGGCGCTCGCGGTAGCGATGTTCTTGCCGAAACCGACCTTCGCCGTTTCCCTGTTCTGGATCTTCCTGGTCCGGCCGGGCTACGAGCTGCTCCACATGACAATCGGTGGTGTGGCGGTCACCGAGATCGATCTGCTGCCGGTTCTCGCGCTCGCCGCAGTCCTGGCGATGCCGAGGAACGCGAAGGTCTCAGGAAAGAGAGTGACCGTCGGAACGGTGGCGCTGATCCTCGCGATGCCGGCATGGTTGACCCTGCGATTCATCGTCGTCCCGCCGTCCGGGCTGCTCCATGTGTCCCCGGTCGTCGACTACCGGAACATCACCATGTTCTGTGTGGTCGTTCCGATCTGGATCTACATCAACAAGCGTGGTTTCGCCGCTCTGTTCCGGCTGCTGATGGCCTGTGCGTACCTCGCCTGTGGGATCGCGATCTTAGCCTGGGTGTTGCTGATGTCGCACCTGGTGGCGCCCGCGAACACGACGTTGGTGTACTTCCACGCGATCAACGACGTCCGTCCGGGAGGCGAGCTGCTCGTCCTCGTGCTGGCTGTCGCACTTCTCGTCAAGCGGGCACCTCTGCTGCTCGGAAACAGACTCCTGTCGATGGTTGTCGTCGCCGCTGAGTTCGCCGTGAGCCAGACTCTGTCGATGGTCATCGCCGCCGTCGTGGGCTTCGTGTTCTTCACGGTCCTGTTCCGCGGCGCCAGATCTACGGGGCGGGTCCTGGCTGCTTTGGTCGTACTCGTGCTCTTTGGTGGTGTCGCTGTGGGGGGAGTCGCCGCTGGATCGAGGTTCGACCTGGGCGAGCGGCTCGGGGAATCCTCGGCGCAGTATCGCGCGACCGAGTTCTCCCAGCTGACCGCGGCGGTGACGCAGTCTCCGGCGAATCTCGTACTCGGCGAAGGCCCGGGCTCGGCGCTTGCCGTGAAGAACGTCTACTCCGGCGTCGTCGAGATCAAACGGGACACGCACAACACCTACGGGAACATCACGCTCAAGGGGGGGTTGATCGCCCTTGCGCTCTTCCTCCTTCCTCTCGGTATTGGGCTGAGGAGACTTCTCAAGACAAAGAACGAGGACGACTTGCGACTCGCCGCCTCCCTCGTTGCGGTGGCGGTCCTCACCGTCACTGTCCCTTTTGTCTGGACGGCCGCCGGCTTGAGTGCGCTCGTTGCTCTGCTGTTCGGTGCCCTTCAACCACCTGAGTCGCCGGTAATCGACACCACGAGGGTTGCTTCGCGCTCCGCGGCTCTCAAGCGAGGCAGCCCCTTGACACCTGTCACGCGGGCGTGAGTGCTGATCTGACGAACACCCGACGTGGTGTGAACATCGACGCCGTTGGATACGGCCCAACTAGGCTTACCCCATGTCCGACCAGCCCGAGTCGGGACGCACTGCAGCACGTCGGGGGTCTCGCCCCCACGTTTTTCTGTGGGTCGTCCTCGCCCTCGTCTTCCTGCTGATCTTCGCCGTCGCGTGGGTGGGCATCCGTGGTGTGCTGGCGAAGGGGCACCTCGAACGCGCCGTGGGTGACGTCAACACGCTGCGATCGCAGCTCACCGGCGGCGACACTGCTGCGGTGCAGGGGACTGCCAAGCACCTGCAGGACGAAGCGGGCGCTGCCCGCTCGCTGACCGGCGACCCGATCTGGGGCGCCTCGCAGTACATACCGTTCTTCGGGACGAACCTGCGAGCCGTGCGACAGGTGTCCGTCGTTGTCGATGACGTTGCCCGGAACGCCGTCACGCCGGTGTCAGGCGTTGTCGGGAAGTTCAGCACCGACAGTTTCGCGCCCAAGAACGGCAAGATCGATCTGCAGCCGATCGAGGACGCCCAACCAGCGGTCGCGAAGGCGACTTCGACCTTGCAGCGGGCCGAGCGTGATGCGCAGGCGATCGACACGAGCGCCACGCTGTCGCCCGTGACCACAGCGGTCGGGCAGCTGCGAAACGCGCTGCAGTCGGCCTCGGCCCAAGCCGGGACCGCCAACCGCATCGTTCAGCTCGCCCCGGCGATGCTCGGTCACGACGGCGACCGGAACTACCTGCTGTTGTTCCAGAACAACGCCGAGCTGCGCGCAGGCGGGGGAATCCCGGGCGCCGTCGCGCGCCTGCAGGTCGATGATGGGCACATCAGTCTGGCAGCACAGGCATCGAGCACGGACTTCGGGAAGTTCGATCAGCCCGTCTTGCCGCTGGACAAGGACACGAAGAGCCTGTACGGATCGATCACCGGCGAGTACATCCAGGACGTCACACTGACCCCGCGGTTCGACGTGTCAGCGAAGCTGGCGCGGGAGATGTGGAAGCAGAAGTTCGGCGAGCAGGTCGACGGGGTCCTTGCCATCGACCCTGTCACGCTGAGCTACATCCTGCGGGCGACCGGGCCGGTGCAGCTGCCGATCGGCGAGACGCTGACGTCGGACAACGCTGTCAAGCTTCTGCTCAACGAGGCCTACAGCAAGTACCCGGACCCGAAGGTGCAGGACGCGTTCTTCGCTTCGGCAGCGAGTTCGGTGTTCGAGAAGGTGTCGAGCGGCACGTTCGACACCAAGCAGTTCATCGGCGCACTGATGCAGGGCACGAACGAGGGCCGGCTGCGACTATGGAGCGCAGACAGCGGCGAGCAGAAGTTGATCGACGGAACACCCGTGTCCGGCGCCTTGCCGAGCGCGTCGAGGGCCACGCGCCAGTTCGGTGTCTACCTGAACGACGGCACCGGCTCCAAGATGGACTACTACCTCGACAAGACGGTGTCCGTCGGCGCATCGGTCTGCCGTAAGGACGGGCGCCCCACGTCCGTGGTCCAGGTCACGCTGAAGAACACGGCACCCGCCGATGCGGCCACGAGCCTGCCTGAGTACGTCACCGGCGGAGGGGACCACGGGACCGAGCCAGGCAAGATCAAGACGCTCGTTGCGGTCTACGCACCGTCGAATGCGATCTACCTCGGTGCGTCCCAGGACGGCAAAGCCGCTGGCCTCCAGACCACGGTCGACGGCGACCACCCGGTCGCGCAGTTGCGCACGCTTCTCGCTCCCGGGCAGAGCACCACGTTCCGAGTGGCGTTCCTCGGCGAGGCCAAGTACGCGAAGGCCGGTGTGGAGGTGGAGTCGACTCCGGGGGTGCGGGAGTCGAAGGTCCAGCCGCTGCAGTTCGACTGCGCGAAGCCGGTCCCGGTCGGCTGAGCCGACCGGCGACGACCGCATCGCGAACTGTAGGGGCAGAAGACGCGGTCTCAAGTGCAGGTCTGTTCGGTGAGTCGCCGCATACCGCGGTGCGGCGAGACCCCCACTCTGGGGGGTCAGGATGAACCTGAATGCCCCTCAAGCCTTCCCACCTGGCGGCAATACCTTCGCATTCGACGCGCGACGCCCGCGCTGACCTGGGATTTCCGTCCGTCAGGGCTCGGGTCTGGCGCCTTCCTGCCTCGCTGCAGCACGCAGCCTGAGAGCGAATCCAGCCCGAGTTCACGCATTCGTTGCACAAAGGGTGGCAACAGACTGTGAAACTCCGCTAGATTGAGGGAACTTCGCCAATCGCACTCGCCATCACTGGTCGTGGGGGATTGACATCTGCGGAGGCAGGGCTCTGGTATCAGGGTCTGTCAGATCAGATCACTAGGGGAACTACTTCATGAAGAAGCTCATCGCCGCGGTCGTGCTGGCTGGCGCCGCACTGCTCGCAACTCCGGCCGCCGCCAACGCCGCTGGTTACGCACCCGACTCGAACGTGTCCATCTCGGGCAACTACGTCGCCGGTGGCGTCGTCGTCGTCAACTTCAGCCCGGGCGCGTTCCAGAACAACGAGACCGTCAACGTGCAGATCACCGGTGCCGGTGTCTCCTCCGCGACCCTCGGCGCTCTGCCCGTGACCACCGTCTCGAAGGCGTACAGCGCCGCCGCCGACGGCTCCCTCCCCGTCCGCGTCACCCTCCCCGTGGGTGGCTCGGGTTCCTACAACCTGACCGCCACCGGCGCCACCTCCGGTGTCGTCGGCGTCGCGTCCTTCACCCTCGCGCCGGCTGACGCCGCTGCGGTCGCTGCGGGTTCGAACGGCACCAACGGTTCCCTCGCATTCACCGGTTCGACCGTCTCCGCCCTGGCCCTCTGGGTCGCCGGTGGCGCAGTCGTCCTCGGTGGCGGCCTGCTCGTCGTGCGCGGCTCGGTCCGTCGCCAGCGCGAGACCGTCTGAGCTTCAGCTCACTGAACGAAACCCCCGGGGCCGAGAGGCCCCGGGGGTTTCGTCGTTCGTGGGGCGTGAGTCAGGTCACGACGAGCAGGACGGCGACCACGCCGATGACGGCGAGCGGTGCGACCACCCAGAGCCACCACGGAAAGGCAGACGGACGGCGGTATTGGTGGGACTTGCGATTCGGGTTCACGTGCTGACCGTAGGGCTGTGCGATGTCCGCCACCACGCTGGCTGCGTGACCCGACAGTGCATCTCGGCGGATTCGCGGCTTCCCGTAACACGGACGTCGTCGCCGACCTCGCGGTGTCCTCCACAGCGAGGACAAGCCCGCAGGATCAGTCGCGCGGAGCCTTCGGCAGCTCCCACACCTCCGCGTACCGCTCGCGCACCAGCGGCCAGACCTGCTCGACCGCGTCCTCGACCGAGCGCACCGAGTCGCTCAGCGGTGGGGTGAGCACGAACTCGTGGGGGATCGGTCGCCCGGAGCGGTCCTGCCGTCCCTCGGGGTCGGGGAACCGCACGGCGAGCATCCCGGTCCGTCGACGGATCGTGGCCGGCACGTCCCGGACGCCGGCGAAGGCCTCTTCGTAGCGGGCCAGGGGGTCCTGCCCGGGCTGCTCGGTCGCCAGGAAGCGGAAGCCCCACGTGCGACCGCGGGTGGCCCAGATGAAGCTCATGCGTCGTCTCCCCGGCGGAGCACCCGGTCGTCGACCCCGCGCTCCAGGTCCTCGGCGAAGCGGGCGAGCACCCGGGTGGTGAACTCGCGTTCGGCTTCGGCCTGGTCCTTGACCTTCGCCACCTTCTTGGCGGCGAAGCTGACGGCCTTCGAGCCGAGGCCGCCGCCGATCATGCTGACGGCAGCGCCGACGAGGTTCGACTTCACGAACTTCGACGTGCCGAGGAACCCGACGACGGGTCCGACGAACTTCAGCAGCTGCTCGGCGACCTGGGCACCGCGCTGCCTGGTGGAGGCCCACTTGGCGAATCGCTCGAACGGCAGCATCGCGGTCATCGGCAGCAGTAGGTCGACGCCGGTGCGGGTGGTGACGTCGATCGCGCCGGGCGTGAACTTGGCGGAGGACAGCAGCAGGAAGTCCTCGCCCACGTCGAGCGCGTCCGGGTCCTCGACGAAGCTCTGCAGCACGCTCCGCAGTTCATCGAGCTCCCCGCCGGCCTTGCCGATGACGAGCTCGCGGAACTCCTCGACGTCCAGGTCGGGCAGCAGGTCGGCCTTCGACAGCGCGAGGGTCCAGATGCGGGGGAACCGGGCCAGGCGCTTGCCGTCCTCGAGCACGTCGTCCCGCAGAGCGTAGAGACCGGTGTGGAAGTCGGTGAGCAGGGCTTTGAGGTAGCGCTCCTCTTCGCCGGCGTTCTCGGCGAGCAGCTGGCCGTCGACGAGTACGACGGCGACGTCCGCGCTGAGCAGGGACCGGAAGGTCTCGACGCGTCGGGCTTCCTCGTCGGCGGAGCTCGGGTCCTCCTCGAACCACTCGCCGGGGTAGTCGTGCCACACGATGCCCAGGGGCTTCGCCGCCTTCTGCTTCGACCGGCCCTTCGGCAGGTCGTCCGCCGACGGTTCGATGACGAACCGGTACGACGTCGCGCTGAACCGGTTCGCGCTCGGGACGGTGGAGCTGTCCCGCATCCCCAGGTAGTTGCGGTGCAGGGCCCGGCCCTGCGCGCGGTCCTCGGCAGTGACGGCGTACCGGTTCGCACGCCGGACCTTCGGCTCCTGTGCGGCGCCGTAGAACGACGAGAGCAGGACGGTCTTCCCGCTGCCACTGCCTCCGAAGACGGCGATGTGCTGTTCCATCGTGGTGCTGGTCGAGGCCATGATCCGACCGTAGGCGCGTGCACCTGCGCGCTCCGCCCGCCACCCCGGACCTGAGCAACCACGAAGGATAGGGTTGACGAAAGCTCGACGACGGGGGACGCAGATGCAGACCAAGCACGTGATGGGGGCCGCCCTCGGGGCAGTGGTGCTCGCGACGACACTGGCGGGGTGCACGGCCTCGGCGTCGGTGTACCGCACGGTCAGTCCGGAGAGCTTCGAGTCGACGGTGGTCAAGGCGCTGCAGAAGACCTCCGACGCCACCCCGGAGGTCGACTGCGGCAATGAGCAGATCGCGCTGAAGGACGGCGACCAGGTGCACTGCGACGTCAACGCGAAGGGGTACGACGTGGTCTACGACTCCGTCGTGACGATCAGCGCGAAGAGCACCAAGACCTACAGCGTGCACGTCGAGGTCGACGAGCAACCGAAGTCGTGACCGACCAGCAGCGCTAGGCCCGCCGCCGCGCCGCCGCCCCGAGCAGCACGACCCCGAGCACCGCTCCGAGGACCGCACCCATCGTGTTCGCGACGACGTCGTCGATGGTCGCGAACCGTGCCGGCAGGAACAGCGCCTGCCCGGTCTCGATCGTGGCGCTGACGAGCAGCCCCGCCCCCGCGCCGGCCCACCACCAGCGGGCCCCGGCGAGCAGGACCACGAGCAGCCCCAGCGGCACGAAGAACGCCACGTTCGCCAGCGACTCGATCATGTCGTAGCCGAACCAGCTCGGCGCCCCGCGCCGTTGGGCAGCGGCGACCAGCCGGATGATCAGGGGGTACGCGCCGGAGTCGACGGGGGTGCCCCAGAAGCCGATGAGGACCACGCCCACTCCGTACGCGACGGCCAGCCCGCCGGCGACGCGGCGACTGCGGCCGGTCGCGTGAGCACTCGTGCCGCCACGGCGGCGGAGCGCGCGTCCGGAGGCGACCACCCGTCGGACCGCAGCCGACGTCACGTCGCGCACGTCGGGCTCGGGTCGGTCGGGGGTCACGGGAGCGACGCTACCGGGGCGGGCCTCCAGAGCGGATCCACCGCTCGGCGGACCACCGGACGGGAGGCCCGACCCACCCACCTGGATTCCGTCCAGAAAGCGAGTACCCCGGTTTGTCCCCTGTACCCCGGAAACGTGACGTTCCGTCCCGGTTTTCCGGGGTTCGATACCGGAGCGGATCAGGAGAACCCGTGAATCGACGCGGTTGGCTGGTGAGGGAACCGGTGCGCGCCGTAGCGTTGTCCCGCAAGCAGATGTACCCCAGAACGTGAAGGAGCAGGGCCATGACGATCATCAGCCACGACGTGCACCAGGTCGAGGTGACGCTGGACACCGACACGGTGGACACGATCGCCGTCCTCGAAGCCCAGGTGGCCCACACTCCTTCCCGCGCCTCCCTCTCGTGGGCCGAGGTCGAACCCGGCCTCTGGTCCGCCAACTACGGCGGCTACTTCGGTGGCACGGTCGACAAGCGCGACGGGCACTACTTCGTGTCCGACACGTTCGGCCAGTACGTCGGGGACTTCCGCTCGCTGGAGGACGCACAGTCGCGTCTCGCCGAGCGTCTGCACATCGTGCTCCCGTCCGTCATCCGCCCGGTCGACTGACCGGCTTCGACGGACTGATAACGGTCACCCGACCACGAGGGATCGAGCGCAGCAGCGAAGCACCACCCGGAGCATGACCTCCGGAACAGCATGACCGAGGCCCCGCCGGAACACCGGCGGGGCTTTGACGTTCCTCGGACAATCGGCTTCGCCCGGCACGTCCGGACGGGGCCGGAACTGTCCCCAGTGTGGGGGTGTGTACCCCGAATTCCCGGGAGAGGTCCCCCCTACTGGGGACCTCTCATGTCCCCGTGCGTGATCGGCCCACTGCCAGGATCGGGCTCGGCGTGAACGGTCGTTCTCCGATTCCCTCGGGTCCTCGAGCGCCAGGTTCGCTGTCTCGACCCGAAAGTGACTCATGCTGCCTGCTCCCCAGGGCACCGCCCTGCCTCGCCGCGCGTTCGGCCTCCGCCCCCTCGCCATGCTCGGCGCCGTGCTGCTCGTCGGCGCCGGCCTGAGTGCCGCCGCCGTGGTCTCCGCCGCCCCCGCCTCCGCCGCGGTGCAGGCGACGCAGGACAGCCACTTCGTCTGCGACCAGAACACGCTGTACGCGACGAACAGCGCAGGCAAGGTCGTCGCGATCGACATCACGACGGGTGCGAGCAAGGGCACGACGGTCGACGTGGCCGACCTCGGCACGGGCGCGAACAACGGCCTCGGGATCTCCCGCGAAGGCACGTCGATGTTCGCGGCCGGCAACAACACCACCGCCACGCTGCGGTCCTTCGACCCGAAGACGAACACCGCCTCCGCCCCGGTGACGACCGACAAGGTGCGCTCGGTCATTCGTGGTGCGGTCAACCCGGTCACCGGCATCTACTACTACGGCGACAACACCGGCGCGCTGCTGGCCTACGACCCGGCGACCGGCAAGGCCATCGGGCAGGTCGGGCAGATCAACGGCCTGAAGTCCGGCAACGGCGACTTCGCGTTCAGTTCCCGCGGCCTGTTCTTCGTCGTCGCGGCCGACAAGGTGTACCGCGTCGACACCGAGACCGTCCCCACCACGGCGGGCACCACGGCGCTGACCACCACCGAGATCGCCACGCTGCCGTCCGGCACGAACAGCCCGGGCATCGCGTTCTCGTCCGACGGTTACCTCTACGTCTCGAACTCGGTCACGACCGGCACCGCGCCGAACACCACCGCGACGACGACGCTGATGCAGCTCGACCCCACGTCGGGCGCCCAGGTCCGGAGCTTCCCGGTCGTCGGCAACTACAACGCCAGCGACCTGGCCACCTGCAACTACGCCGACACCGTCACCGGCCGGGCGAGCGTCGACCAGCGGTGGAAGGCGACCGACCAGTTCGGTCTCGCGATCACCGGCGACGGCATCACCACGACGAGCAAGGGCACCAGCGCCAGCACCACCGGCAGCGCCACCGGCCTGCAGGACCAGAAGGCCGGCGCGATCCTCACCACGCCGGGCAAGAAGTACACGGTGACCCAGACCGCCGCCGGCACCACCGACCTGGCGAACTACACGACCACGTGGAAGGCGCTCGACGTCAACAGCGGCACCGCCGTGGCGGCCGGCACCGGGCAGACCGCGGCGTTCACGTTCCCGCAGGCCGTGGGCACCGACGGCACCGACGTCGTCGTCACGTTCACGAACACGCTCAAGCTCGTGCACGCCTCGACCACCGCCGACACGTACTCGACCCCGGTCGACACCACCCTCACGGTCCCGGCCGCTGGCGTGCTGGCGAACGACCGTGGCACCGGGCTGACGGTCACCAACCACACCGACCCGACCTCCGGCACGCTGACGATGAGCGCCACGGACGGCAGCTTCACGTACACACCGGACGCCGGGTCCTCGGGCACCGACCAGTTCGACTACACCGCGACCGACGGCAGCGGCCAGACCTCGACCAGTACGGTCACGATCACGGTCACCCCGACCGCCACCGACGACGCGTTCAGCGTGCACGCCGGCTCGACCGCCACCGCGGACGCCGCCCACGGCCTGCTCGCCAACGACCACGGCTCGCGCCTGAGCATCACCGGCAACACGACGCCGGCCCACGGTTCGGTGACCCTCGCGGCCGACGGCTCGTACACGTACACGCCGGACGACCGCTTCTCGGGCGCCGACAGCTTCACGTACACGGCGAAGGACGGCTCCCGCGCGACGATCACCGGCACCGTCAGCATCACCGTGCTGCCGACCGCGAAGGCCGACACCGTCACCGCGACCGCCGGTCAGACCACGACCGTCGCCGCTCCGGGACTGCTCGGCAACGACCTCGGCTCGGGCCTGACCGTCACGGACACCACGACGCCCGCGCACGGCACGGTCACGGTCGGCACGGACGGCACGACCACGTACACGCCGGCGCCGGGGTACTCCGGGCCGGACGGCTTCGACGTGACGATCACCGACGGCAACGGCGAGTCCGACACCGTCACCGTCACGGTCCGGGTCGCCCCGAAGGCCGTCGACGACACCGCGACCGTCGACGCCGGCAGCTCGGTCAGCACGACCACCCGTGCCACCGGCGTCCTGGGCAACGACTCCGGCACGGCCCTGACCATCACGAGCTCCACGGCACCGGGCCACGGCACGCTGGTGCTCGACGCCACCGCCGGCACGTACACGTACACGCCGACCGCGGGCTTCTCCGGGACGGACCGCTTCGACTACTCGGCGACCGACGGGTCCGGTGCGGCGACGTCCGCCACGGTGACGATCACGGTCCGCCCCGTGGCCACCGCCGACACCGCGACCACGCCCGCCGACCACCCGGTCGTCATCGACGTGCAGGCGAACGACTCCGGCACCGGCCTGACCACCACGGTCGCCGGCCAGCCCCAGCACGGCACGGTCGCGGTCGCCACCGACGGCACCGTGCAGTACACGCCCGCCGTCGGCACCTCGGGGACGGACTCCTTCACCTACACGGTGACCGACGCCGCGGGGAGCACGACCGCCCCGGTGACCGTCACCGTGACCGTGACCCCGGTCGCGAACGGTGATGCCGCATCCGCGCAGGCCACGAAGACCCTGACGATCCCGGCCGCGACCCTGCTCGGCAACGACTCCGGCACCGGCCTGACCGTCACGAAGGCCACCGGGACGTCGCACGCCGACGTGACACTCGGCACGGACGGCACGATCACGTACGCCGCCAAGCCCGGCTTCTCGGGGACCGACACCGTCACGTACACGGTGACCGATGCCTCCGGGCAGTCGACCACCGCGACGATCACGGTCGTCGTCGGGCCGATGGCGAAGGCCGACACCGCGACCGCCACCGCCGGCACGACCCTGACCGTGGCCACGGCCGACGGCGTGCTCGCCAACGACCAGGGTTCCGACCTCCGGGCGAGGACCGACCGTGCGCCGGCGAACGGCACGCTCGACCTGCACGCCGACGGCTCGTACACCTACACGCCGGCCGACGGGTTCTCCGGCACGGACACCTTCACCTACACGGCGACCGACGGCTCCGGCGGGAAGTCCACCGGGCTCGTCACCGTGACCGTGCGACCGAACGCACAGGACGACCGCCTCACCACGACGGCCGGCACGCCGCTCGTCGTCACCGCGGGCACCCTCACCGGCAACGACGCCGGCACCGGCCTGACCGTCACCGCGGTCACCGACGGTGCGCACACCACCGTCGTCCTCGGCGCCGACGGCTCGATCACCATCACCCCGGCCGACGGGACCTCGGGCACCGACTCGTTCTCCTACACGGTGACCGACGCCACCGGGAACACCAGCACCGCCACCGTCCGTGTCCTCGTCGCCCCGGTCGCGACCGATGACGCCGGCACCGTCCGTGCGGGGGAGACCCTCACCCGCACGACCCCCGCCACCGGGGTTCTCGGCAACGACCACGGCACCGGCCTGACCATCACCCGGCACACCGAGCCGGGCCACGGCGTCCTGGTGCTCGACGACGCCACCGGCGCGGTGAAGTACACGCCCGTCGACGGGTTCTCCGGCGACGACTCGTTCACCTACACGGTGACCGACACCTCCGGCACACCCGCCACCGCCACGATGACGCTCGTCGTCACGCCGGCGACCGCGGGTGACCGGGCGACGACCTCGGCGAACTGGCCCGTCACGATCGACGTCCAGGCGAACGACTCCGGCGTCGGCCTGCACACCGAGCTCGTCGGGGCGCCCGCACACGGCAGCGTCGTCCTCGAGCGGGACGGCACGGTCACCTACGCACCGGCTGCCGGGACCTCGGGGACGGACACGTTCACCTACCGGGTGACGGACGCCAGTGGACGCCCGAGCGGGCTGTCGACGGTGACCGTCACGGTCCTCCCGGTCGCGATGACCGACACCGTCGGGACCGCAGCCGGCAAGCCCGTGTCGATCCCGGCGGCGACGCTGCTCGGCAACGACTCCGGCACCGGCCTGGCCGTGACGAAAGCGGGCGGTGCCGACCACGGCGACGTCACCCTCGGCACGGACGGCACGGTCCGCTACACGCCGACGCCCGGCTTCTCGGGGACCGACACGATCACGTACACGGTGACCGATGCCTCCAGCCAGTCCGCCACCGCGACCGTCATCGTCGTCGTCGGCCCGATGGCGGCGCCCGACACCGTGACCGCGACGGCCGGGTCCACGCGCACCGTCGCGGAGGGTGACGGCGTCCTGGCGAACGACCGTGGCACCGGCCTGACCGCGACCGTCGACCAGGTGCCCGCACACGGCACCCTCGACCTGCACGCCGACGGTTCGTACTCGTACACGCCGGCCGACGGGTTCTCCGGCACCGACCGCGCCACCTACACGGCGACCGACGGCGCGGGCGCGAAGGCGACCGGCACCGTCACGATCACCGTGCGACCCGCTGCCGGCGACGACACCCGCACCACCACCGCCGGGCTGCCGGTCACCGCGACCTCGGCCGCGCTGACCGCCAACGACACCGGCACCGGCGTGCACGTCACCGACGTCACCGACGGCGCGCACGGCACCGCCACGGTCGACGTCGACGGCACCGTCACCTACGTCCCCACCGCCGGCTGGTCCGGCACGGACACCGTCACGGTCACCGTGACCGACGCGATCGGCAGCACCGCGACCAGCACCCTCACCATCACGGTGATCCCGGTGCTCGCCGTGCCCGACGCCACCGCCACCGCGGACGGCCAGCTCGTCGTCCCCGCCGGACAGGGCGTCCTCACCGGCTCCACCGGCACCGACCTCGAGGTCACCGGCCACGGCACCCCCGACCACGGCACCGTCGAGGTCGGCAAGGACGGCTCGTACACGTACACCCCCGCGCCGGGGTACTCCGGCCCGGACGGGTTCGACGTGACCGTCACCGACGGCAGCGGCGGCACCACCACCGGCACCGTGACGATCACCGTCGCCCCGAAGGCCGTCGACGACACCGCCACCACGACGGCCGGCAGCCCGGTCGCCGTCCCCGTCACGGGCAACGACTCGGGCACCAGCCTGCGCGTCACCGGTGTCGGCACGGCCGCGCACGGAACGGTGAGCACCACCGGCGCCGGGACCGTCACGTACGTCCCGGCGGCCGGGTCCTCCGGCACGGACACGTTCCGGTACACCGTCGTCGACCCGACCGGAGGCACCGCCTCGGCGACCGTCACCGTCACGGTCACCCCGACGGCCACGGCCGACGTCCTCCGCACCGCCGGTGGCCAGGCGCTCACCATCGCCGGTCGCACCCTCACCGGCAACGACTCCGGCACCGGCCTCACCGTCACCGGACACGGCGACGCCCGACACGGCACCGTCACCACCGGCACCGACGGCGGACTCGTCTACAGGCCGGCCGCCGGGTCCTCCGGCACCGACCGCTTCACCTACACGGTGACCGACGCCGCCGGGCAGACGACGACGGCCACCGTCACCGTCCTGGTCGGCGCCGTCGCGGTCGACGACTGGAGCACCACGACCACCAACGGCACCCTCCGGATGGCCCGCACGCACGGCGTCCTGTCCGACGACTCCGGCACCGGACTCTGGGCCTCGGTCGACCTCCACCCGCAGCACGGCACGCTCCGGCTCGCGAAGGACGGGTCGTACGTGTACGCCCCGGCCGCGAACTGGTCCGGCCGCGACTGGTTCACCTACACGGCACACGACGCCGAGGAGAACACCGCCGTCGCCCTGGTCGCGATCGACGTCACCCCGACCGCGACCGCCGACACCGCCCGTACCACCGCGGGCACCGCCGTCACCGTCCGCGGACCCGGCGTGCTCGGCAACGACCGCGGCACCACGCTACGGGTCCTGTCCGTCGGCACGGCCGCCCACGGCACCGCGACCATCGCCGCCGACGGCACCTTCGTCTACACGCCGGCCGCCGGGTTCTCCGGCACCGACACCGTGCCGTACACGGTGCGGGACGCCAGCGGGCAGACCGTCGACACCAGCGTCACCGTGACCGTCGGCATCGCCGCGGCCGACGACACCGGCCGCACGATCGCCGGGACGGCGCTCGCCGTCGACGCCCGCCACGGGCTGCTCCGCAACGACTCGGGCACCGGGCTCACCACGACCCTCGCCCGCACGGCGGCACACGGCACCGTCCGCGTGCAGCCCGACGGGTCGTACGTCTACACGCCGGCCGCCCGGTTCACCGGACGGGACACGTTCACGTACACGGTGACCGACGCCTCCGGGCAGACCACCCGTGCGACCGCGACCATCACGGTCGTCGCCGCGGCGGTCGCCACCGACGACCGGGGCACCGGCCGGACCGGACGCACCGTCACCGTCGAGCCGCTCGACAACGACAGCCCGACCGGTGGTGCGACGTTCGACACCGACACGCTGCACCTGGTCGACCCCGCCACCGGGCACATGACCGACCGGGTCACCGTGCGCGGCTCGGGTAGCTGGCACGTGGAGGACGGGGTCGTCACCTTCACGCCCGCCCGCGGCTTCCACGGCACCGAGAAGGTCGACTACACCGTGCAGGACAGCGCCGGGCAGGTCGTCACCGCGACGATCACCGTCACCTACCCGGTCGGGATCGCAGCCGTCGCCCACGTGGCGCAGCTCGCCTTCACCGGCAGCACGGGCCTGGCAGGGCTCGGGCTCGGGGCGCTCGCACTGCTGCTGGCCGGGGCAGCGCTGCTGCTCCGACGGCGGATGCTGGCCGACGGATCGGTCGAGGAGACCGGGCCGATCGGACCGCGCCGGCGCCGGTAGGCGTCGTCCGGACATCCGTGACAGCCGGGAGGCCCGGATCACGTCAGCCGACCGGCTCACGTGATCCGGGCCTCCCGTCCGTGTGTGGCGCGGGCGCGGCCCGTCAGTCGGCGCGGAGCGTGTCGTTCTCATCGGACGCCACCGGCTCGATCGGGGTCCAGCCGTACCAGCGGCCGTCGACCTCGGTCGTGAGGCGGCCGTCGCCGCAGGTGACGAGGGACGTCGTCGGCAGCCGGTCGGGCAGGAAGCCCGCGGTCATCGCCGGCCCGCCCTTCGCGCCGTCGACCGACTTGCACGCGCTCGTGTCGACCCCGTCGGCCGACGTGAAGCCGATGACGTAGCCGGGCTTGCTCGTGTCGAGCCGGACGTCGATGTCCTTCGCATCCGCCGGCACCCACTTCGGCATGAACCAGGCGAGGTCCTCGGAGTTCGCCGTCGACGGGGCATCGGCGTAGGTGTCGAAGTGCTCCTGCTGCTCGGGCAGGTACGGCTTCACGACACTGCAGCCGGCGAGGGCCAGGACGATGACGCCCATGCCGAGGACGCCGACCGCGGAGGTGAGGGCCGAACGCTCGGATCGGGTGGTGGTCTGGGTGGTGTCGGCTGTGGTGTCGTTCGTGGTGCGGTACTGCGTCGAGGTCATGTGTCCATCGTCTCGGCGGTGTGCCTGCCCCAGAATGTGGCCACCTGCCGGAACGGGGTGGGGCTGACCCCCGGGTTGCCGGGCTACTGTGCCGGGATGGCTGACGACCCGATGCGCGCCCTGTTCTCGAGCGCGATGACCGCTGTTCCGGGCGGCGGCGACGCCGGACGGGCGGCCGGACTCGTGGGGCTCCTCGGGCTGCTGACCGCGCTCGTGTCGCTGGTCGGCGCCGTGGTGGTGGGGATCGGCGCTTTCGTCGTCGTGCTGGCACCGCTGGTGGTCGGGTTGGGTGTGGGGCTGCTGCCCGGCTTCACTCCGGGTCCCTGACCGGGGATCGCCGCCGTTCGATCCGTCGCGTCAGCCGACCCGCTGTTTCAGGCGATCCGTTGCCAGGTGGACAGTGCCTCCCAGCGCGTCGGGTCGAACCGGAACATGCTGCCCATGCCCGGCTGGTCGAGCTCGCGGATGATCGGGACCCGGGTGAGGCTCGCCAGCAGGAGCGCCCCGACCCCGCCGTGCGCCACGAACACGATCGACCGCTGCGGGGGCTCGGCGACGAGCTGACGGACCGCGTGCTCGACCCTGCGCTGGGCATCGACGGCCCGTTCCCATCCGCGGACCGACTCCAGGGGCCGGGCGAAGAACGCATCGACGGTCGGCTCGAACTCCTGCGGGTCGAGGTAGCCCGTGGCGCTGCGGTCCATCTCGCCCAGTCGCGCGTCGACTTCGGCGTCGAGCTGCCACGACCTGGCGAGCACCGCGGCGGTGTCGAGCGCCTTCCGCTCGGTGCTGCTGACCAGCCGCTCCGGCCGGGCCAGGACAGAAGCGGCACGTCCGGCGCGAGCAGCTCCCTGCGGTGACAGGCCCCAGTCCTCGATCGGCACGGCGGGGTCCACGACGACCTCGGGGTGGGTGGGGAACGTGCAGTGCATCCGACGACAGTACTGTCGGGGTGTGGTCCTCGTCGGTGGTCGAACCGTGCTCGGCGTCATCTCGCCGGAGCTCGCGCGCCGCATCGTCGCGCGTGACGAGCAGCCGGGGGACGACTGGCATCCGGAGTACCCGTTCGCGGACGAGCTCGACCCGCTGCGGTCGCTCGCGGCCGCATCGAGCACCGACCCGGTCTTCACCATGTACCTGGTCCGACGGCGATCGGACGGCTCGGCGGTCGGCGGCATCGGGTTCTTCGGGCCGCCGGACGGCACCGGGACCGTGGAGTTCGGGTACGGGCTCGTCCCGTCGGCCCGGGGCGCAGGAATCGCGACCGAGGCCGTCGAGCTGGCACTCCAGCATGCGGCCGACAACGGGGCACGGGCGGCCGTCGCGGACACCGACGTCGCGAACGTCGCCTCGCAGCGGGTCCTCGAGAAGAACGGCTTCGTCGAGGTCCGGCGCGGCGCAGCGCTCGTGTTCTACCGACGTGAGCTCGTCTGACGGACGGATGCCGCGCCTCCCGGCTGGTGCTCGTCGCCGTCAGACCTCCCAGTCCGACGAGTACGTCCTGCACTGCAGCAGTCGTGCCAGTTCGACGTGGACCGACACCGTCTTGTCGAGACGATCGGCGCGGTCCGGCCGCAGCTGGTCGCCGTCCCAGTCCCGCTCGGAGAAGTACGCCGTGTAGGGGTTCACGATGCACTTGAAGTCCAGCATCAATGACTGCGCGAGTGGTCCGGTCGCCATCGTGCTGTGCGGCAGACCGGCAGCGCAGACGAACGTGACGACCTTGTCGAACCATGCCGCGCGCCGACCTGCACCGGTCGCGCCGGTGGACTCGATGAGCGACTTCACCGTCGATGACGGCGCCCAGTTGTAGATCGGGAAGGCGAGGACGACGCCGTCCGCTTCGTCGATGACGCGGTGCACGGCGCTGAACTCGTCGCTGTCGAAGACACCGTCGTTGTCGAACGGCGGCAGCGAGACGTCCGCCAGATCGACGACCGTGCTCCGATGCCCCTGCGAGGAGATGGCGTCAGCCGTGTGCTCGGCGAGACGGCGACTCACGCTCGCCGGGTCGAGGCTGCAGGAGAAGACCGGGAGGTTCAGCGACGACACACGAGCACGGTACCGAAGCGACGGGTCATCCGACGCGACGGCTCCGCTGCCGTCGGACCTGCACGAGCATCACCATCAGCGCGAGCCCGATCAGCACCGGGATCCAGACCGATCCGGATGCGGCCGGTGCCACCACGACTCCGAGCACCAGGCAGATCCCCGCACAGACCGCGATGACGACGTCACTGGCTGTCCACTTCATGGTCGTCCCCTCGTTCGACTTCCTGACACGCTACGACTCTGCATCGTCGGTGTCACCCCGGGAGGCACACCGGCTTCGGCTGGTCGCACGGCTCTGGAATCATCCGAGGTCCAGACAGAGCGCCATGACGGCCTGCTGCACGGGGAGCAGCGGTCCCTTGAAGGCGTGCCCGACGAAGGCGGGGTGGTCGATCGCGTCGGCGCTCACCTCTCGGCCGCGGATGAACGGCGGGCAGGGCGCGAAGCGGACTCCGACCGGCGCCCGGTCGAGCAGTTCCGCGGTGACGCGGAACGGCGCGAGCGCGTCGGCATGACGGCCGGGTCCGTCGGTCAGGACCACGTCTGCTGACCGGACCGCAGCCTCCAGGTCGTCGGTCCAGACCGCACCCGGAGTCGCGAGCTCAGCGGGGCAGCACTGCACCAGGTCGAGCTGCAGGACGCGAGCGGCCTCTTGCCAGGCGCGGGCGATGTTGCCGTCCGCGCCCACGAAGAGGAAGCGGAGCGCGGTGATGTCGCCGTGTCGGCGCAGCGAGAACAGGTCGGCGAGCACCTCGCACGGATGGTTCTCGTCGGTCATCGCGTTCACGACGGGCAGCGCCTGTGCCGCGTCCAGCTGCTCGATGACCGCCAGGTCCGGGTGCCGGGCCACGACGATGTCGGCCCAAGGAGCCAGGTACTCGGCGACGTCCGCGAGCGCCTCCGGTTTGTCGAGCGTCGTGTCCGGGAACACGATCGGCTGCAAGCCCATCAGGGACGCTCCGCGTTCGAACGTCACACGCGTGCGCAGGCTCGTCGACGGGAAGAAGAGGACGGCTGCGCCCTGCGTCGTCGGACCGCGGCCCTGGTCGTAGGCGTCAGCGAGGGCGAAGACCGCTTCGACGTCGTCCGCCGACCAAGCGTCGAGGGTGGTGAGGGACCGCATGGCACCACCGTAGACAGTGGCGAGTCTGCTCATCGTGCTGCGGAGCCCGCTGCCTCCTGGCGCCCCAGCCACTCTGTGAACCGCGGACCGATGACCTCGGCGTCTGCTCCGGGAACCAGCGCCCCGTTCCGGAAGGCCCGCCCCATCGCGCCCGGGATCGGCACCGGGACCGCGACCACACCCCGGTCGGGCAGGGACCGCGTCATCTCCCACAGCGTCATCGTCTCCGGGCCCGCAACGTCGACCTCTGTCTCGGTCCGGAGGCCCGCGGCGACGTCGGCGACGACCGTCGCGACGCTGTCGAGTGCGACCGGCGCGATGGTCATGCCGGGCACGAGTGCGAACGGCCCGGTCCGCATCCGCTCGAGGTTCTGTCGAGCGAACTCGAACCACTGTGTCGAGCGCACGATCGTGAGTCGCGGGCTCACGTCCCTCGCGATCTGCTCCTGGATGGTCTTGCCTGCGAAGTACCCGTACCCCTGCACCGCGGGCAGCGTGCAGTTGACGATCGACAGGAGCACGTGGTGCGCCTGGAGGTCCGTCGCGGCTGCGGCGATCGCTCGTGTCGAGTGGCCGAAGAAGTCGGTGGCGCGCCGCCGGCTCGTGGTGAACATGCCGGTCGCCTCGACGATGACGTCAGCTCCCGCCAGTCGCTTCGTGGCGTCGTCACGGAGCACGTCGAAACCGGTCGCTCGCGAATGTCGCGTCACGTCGCACCCCCGTGCCTGCAGCGCCCGTTCGATCGCGCGTCCGGAAGCGCCCCCACCCACCACTGCAACCTGCATGCTGTCCCCCTCGTGTCTCTACAGATGTAGAGGATACTACGATCGACTGGTGTCCGAGCGGCGGAAGTCCCTGGCAGACGCTGGTCTGCGGCTGGTCGCACGCGAGGGCGTGCGCGCGCTGACGCACCGGGCGGTCGACGCAGAGGCCGGGGTCCCAGCGGGATCGACCTCGTACTACGCGCGGAGCCGGAACGAACTCACGGCCCTCGTGGTCGCTCGGATCTCCGAACGCCTCGCGACCACGCTCGAGACCGTGGCCGTGCCTCCCGTCCTCAACGTCGATGCCGCGACCGGCATCGCGGAGGCGTTCCTCGAGACACTGGCGCGCGAGCACGATGCCCAGGCAGCGCGACTGGCGTTGCTCGCCGAACTGCGGGCCGACGATGCGCTGCGGACGCCCCTGACCGCGGCGGACCCCGTCCGCGCCGCACTCATCGCCACCGCAGAGCAGATCCTCCGCGCGCTGGGCGTGCCCGATGCCCCTGTGGCCGCGGTCGACTTCGTCGGCCTGGTCGACGCGCTCCTGCTCTACCGCATCGCTCGCGTCGGCCCGATCGACTCACATCGCGTCCTCACCGCCTACCTCGGAGGTCTCGCATCGCGGTGACGGAGAGATCGATCCCTAGGGATGGTTGAGCGATCAGAACAGCGGCTCGATGAGGTGCGGCCCGTCGTTCCGCACGCTGTTCACTGTCCGAGCGACCTCGTACTGCTCGAGGCCTGCCGCGACCTCGAGTGACTCACGGTCGAGGAGGGCGAGCAGGTCGTTCGCGCCGGCACCGTCGCCGAGCCAGGCGTCGTAGCCATCCGGGGTCAGGAACGCCGGCATCCGGTCGTGCACCTCACCCGGAGCGACGTGGGCGTCCCGCGTGATGATCGCGAGCGACAGCCGCCACTTGTCCGGGTCGTCCTCGGGCTTCGTGGGGTCGGGCCAGGCGCTGACGACACCGGCCATCGCCAGCGCTCCGCCGGGCTCGTGGACGAAGTGCGGCTCCTTGCCGTCCTCGCGCACGACCCACTCGTAGTAGCCCTGCGCCGGCACGATGCACCGGTTCGTCGCGAACGCCCGCTTGAACATGCCGCTCGTGGCGACGGTCTCGATGCGGGCGTTGATCGGCTTCGGGCGCTGCTTCTGGAAGTCCTTCGCCCAGCTCGGCACGAAGCCCCAGCTGACCTGCGGCAGTTCACGCTGCCCGTGGCGCTGCCGGACCGCGTACACGGGGTCGGTCGGCGCGACGTTCCAGCTCGGCGCGAGGCCGGCGTGGACCTCGCCGGTGTCCTCGTCGACGTGCTCGGTGCGCGCCGCGAGCTCCCCGACGAGTTCGGGCAGCAGGTCAGCGGTGGTGTCGGAGACGACGAAGCGGCCACACATGAGCCCAGTGTGCACGGAGCCGCCGACGCGGGTGCTGGTCACAGTGCGCTGTAGCCCGCAGGCAACGCCCCGCGGCCCGACAGTGCCCGCAGTAACAGCGGCCCGTCCCCACGCCGGACCGCCGCCTCGGTGAGCAACAGACTGGAGGCCCGCACCGCCTCCACCGGCACCGCGACGTCCACGACGTGGCCGGCCCCGGCGACCGCACGCACCAGGTCGTCCCCGTGCACGACGAGTTCCAGCACCCGGGTGCGGAGGTACTCGTCCACGGGGAGGCGGAGGCCGCCCACGACGGTGATGCGGGCCTCCCGTCCGGCGGTGTCGACCGCAGCGAGTGCGCGGTCGCGAGCCAGGGCCACCGCAGCTGCCGGTTCGGGACCGAGCGCAGCACCGGCGGCGACGCCCCGGGCGGCGACGTCGTCGGGATCGGCGACGGAGCCCGCGGTGGCGCGGAGGTAGCCGACGGCGTCCACGACGTCGTGGGACTCGTCGGGGGAGTCCTTCGCCGACAGGTAGGCGGCGACGGTCAGCAGTGCCCGGTTCGTGTGTCCGACGAGGGCGCGGACGTCCCAGACGCCGAGCGCCGGGGCGGTCCAGAGCGCGGGGTCGTCCGCCGACGTCGGTAGGGCATCGACGACCTCGACGAACCAGGCTGCGGTCGTGGCGAAGAGCTGGCGGGGGTCCATGCGCTCATCCTGTCCCGCGCGACGCCTGGCGTCGCTCGCTTCCGGGTCAGTCTCCGGGCAGCCCGATCTTCGATCCGGACGGGAACCGGTTGCGTGCGGTCGGGGGCGTGGCTGCCGTCTCGGACGGTGGCAATGCGGCGGCGGCGCGGTGCGCACGCTCGGTCCGGCCGAGCTGCCGGAACGTGGAGGGGAGGGTCCAGGCGACCAGGAGTGTCATCGTGAAGCCCACCGTGGCCCGTTCGCCGGTGGTGAGCAGCGCGATGCCCGCGAGCGAGCAGCCGATCAGCACCGCTGCGGCCCGTGCGACGTCGACCACGAGCGTCCGCCGCACCAGTGCCGTGTCGTGCAGGACGTCGGCGCGGTCCTCGGGTCGCATCTCAGGCGGCTGCCGGACCAGGTAGCGCTGCACGGAGTCGCGGGCCAGCCGCATCGTCTCCGGTCGGACCGTTTCGCCGTCGATCGTGGCGAGCGGCTCCTGGGTCTGCGCGAGCGGGAAGCACCCGACGGTGACCAGGCCGGCGGCCAGCAAGGTGAGCACCACCACGATCGTCGCCCGGACGGGTCCGGAGTCGATCCAGCCGGTGTTCACGGCGGTGAGGCCGAGCACCAGGGCTGCGAGGAGTCCCACGACGACGCCCCCGATGACGGCTCGTCGGAAGCGCTTGGGCGAGACGTCCTCGCCGAACCGCGCACGGAACACCTGCCACCCCAGTCGGAACACGGCCCCTGTCTACCGGCTCCCGCTGAGGATCGCTCGGACACGCCCGGCCATCTGCGGTGGTGCGGCGCCCCGGTCGCGCGACCCCGGGCCTCCACAGCGATCGTCCAGCGACGGTCGATCACCTGGCGCCATGAGTCTCGACATCGTCTACACCGCAGCCGCCCACGCCACCGGAGGCGGCCGCGACGGACACGTCCGCACCGAGGACGACCGCATCGACCTCGACACCCGACCGCCGAAGGAGATGGGCGGCAGCGGCGAGGGCACCAACCCCGAGCAGCTCTTCGCCGCCGGGTACGCGGCCTGCTTCCTCGGCGCGCTGCACGCCGCCGGCCGTGAGCTGACGCTGGACACCACCGGCGCCGAGGTCTCCGCCGAGGTCAGCATCGGCGGCAACGGCTCAGGCGGCTTCGGCCTGGCCGTCGAGCTCGACGTCTACGCACCGAGCGTCGCCGGACCCGAACGACAGCGGCTGGTCGAGCTCGCGCACACAATCTGCCCGTACTCGAACGCCACGCGCGGCAACATCACGGTGACGCTCTCGCTCGTCGACTGAGGCGCTCGCGGGGCTCACCGCTCCCTAGGCTGGAGCGGTGAGCCCCGACCGCTGCCCCTGCCTGAGCGGCAACCCCTACGACGAGTGCTGCGGCCCCCTCCATGCCGGTGCGCCCGCACCCACCGCCGAACGGCTGATGCGGTCGCGGTTCTCCGCCTTCGCGCTCGGCCTGCCGGAGTACCTGCTCCGCAGCTGGCACCCGCGCACCCGGCCGGAGTCGCTCGACCTGGACCCCGGGCAGCGCTGGACGCGGCTCGACATCATCGGCACCCGGTCGGGAGGCCCGTTCGACTCCGCCGGCACCGTCACCTTCCGCGCGTGGTGGCGCTCCGACACCGAGCGCGGGACGCTCGAGGAGACGAGTGACTTCGTCCGCGAGGGCGGGCACTGGTACTACGTGGACGGCGTCGTGGGCTGAGGCCTCGAGCTGGGGCGCGGTCCGTCTGGGCGTCCGCCGAGACGCCGGCGTCTCGGTGAGACGCCGCGGTCTGATCGAGACGCCGCGGAAGTCGGGGGCGTCTCGAGTGCTCGGCGGCGCCGGACGGAGACGGGGGCGTCTCGCCGCAGGGCCCGCGTCAGCCGATGGTCTCCGGCAGGCCCACGGCAGCGCGCATGGCCCGGCGGACCTCGGCCTCGGACGGCAGCAGTTCATCCTCGTCCCCGGTCAGGAAGAACCGGATCTGCCCGATCGCCTGCTCGCTGAGCATGTCGAGGCCGTTCAGCACCCGGCCGCCCGCCGCCGTCCACGCCGTGGCGGACCGGGTCGGCCACGGCTCGTACGCCACGTCGAACAGCACCGCGTCCGGACCGGACGGCACGAGGGGCAGTTCGTCCGCCGCGCCCCCCGGCAGCGTCGACACCACGAAGCCCATGGGGTCCGCCGAACCGAGGTCCCGCAGGTCGTGGACCTCGAGCGTTACACCGAGTCGAGCCGCCAGCAGCACCAGGTCACCCGCCTTGCCGGTGTCGCGCAAGAACACCCGGACCAGCGAAGCGCCGAGTCGCAGGGACGCGGTGAGGGCGCTCGCCGCGGTCGCCCCGCCGCCCAGGATCGTGGCCTCACCCGGCACGTGACCGAGTGCGGCGACCGGGCGGACGATCCCCTCGACGTCGGTGTTCGCTCCGGCCAGGAAGACCGACGACCCCTCGCGGCGGAACGCGACGGTGTTCGCGACGCCGAGCTCATCGACGAGCGGGGTCGTCCGGTCGAGCAGAGGGAGCACCTCGCGCTTCAGCGGCATCGTGAGACTGAGCCCACGCCACTCGGAGCCGAGCCCCGCGACGAACGCGGCGAGCCCACCGGAGGCGACCTCGTGCCTCCCGTACGAGAACGGCACCCCGAGCACGTCGTAGGCCGCAGCGTGCAGCGTGGGGGAGAGCGAGTGCGCGATCGGGGAGCCGAGGACGGCGAGTTCGGTGCGGTCGGCGTCAGGGAAGGTGAGGGCCACGCGCGCAGCCTATCCAGGCAGTACCCGACGCCCACCCGGTCAGGGAACCCTTAGGTTAGGCTACCCTTCGTGATCCGTTCCTCCCTCTCCAAGCGCCGTTCCGGGCGTGTGCTCGCCGCGGCCGGCGCCGTCGTCGCGGCCGCGCTCGTGCTCGCCGGTTGCTCCTCGTCGAGCCCCTCGTCCTCGTCGTCCTCCGCCAGCTCGTCGGAAGGCGCCTTCCCCGTGTCGATCACGACCGGGCTCGGCACCACGACGATCGACTCCGCCCCCAAGCGCGTCGTCGCTCTCGGCTGGGGAGACGCCGAGACGGCCCTCGAACTCGGCGTGCAGCCCGTCGGTGCCAGTGACTGGCTCGCCTTCGGTGGCGACGGCGTCGGCCCGTGGCTCAAGGGGGCGTACAAGAAGTCCCCGAAGATCATCAAGACGCTCGAGCCCAGCTACGAAGACATCCTCAAGCTCAAGCCGGACCTGATCCTCGACGTGAAGTCCTCGGGCGACAAGGACCGCTACGACAAGCTGTCCGCCATCGCCCCGACCGTCGCGATCCCGAAGGGCGGCGAGAACTACCTCACCTCCACCACGCAGCAGGTCGACATGATCTCGAAGGCTCTGGGCAAGGAGTCCGAGGGCAAGAAGCTGCTCAGCGACCTCGACGACTCGTACGCCGCCGCACGCAAGGCGCACCCGGAATTCAAGGGCAAGACGGCCGCGATCGGCGCGTACACGTCCGAGGGCTTCGGCGTCTACGCCTCCCGCGACAGCCGCGCGACGTTCATGCAGAACCTCGGCTTCACCATCCCGTCCGCGATCGACAAGGCCGCCGGCAAGGAGTTCTCGGTCTCGCTGTCGAACGAGAACCTCGACCTGCTGGACGCCGACCTGACCGTCGTGCTGCCGATCTACGTCGACGCGTCGAAGGCCACCGCGGATCCGTTGTTCCAGAAGGTGCCGTCGGTCGAGGCCGGGCACTCCATCGTCGTGGACGATGCCGACGTCTCGAACGCGTTCTCGCTCGGGACGACCGCCGCGATCGAGTGGGCGCTGAAGCGGCTGCCGGACGAGTTCGCCTCGAAGCTCGGCTGAGGCCGGGGGGGCGCGCGGCTGCGGCGGCTGGCGCGGCTGGCGCGGCTGGCGCCGCGCGGCGTTAGCCGGACCCACACAACAGGAACCGGCCCGCACCACGGGATGTCGTGGTGCGGGCCGGTTTGTGTTGTGCGTGGGTGCCGCGGCAGCGAGCGGCAGCGAGCGGCGGGGCGCCGGACGTGGGCCGGTCCGCGCGGGGTGGGGCGGGCCTCCAGGCCGGGCGCGTCGCGTGCCGGACGGGAGGCGCGGCTCAGGATCCGGCGAGCGAGCCCACGAACGCGAACAGGAGCGCGAGCAGCGGGAAGGCACCCTGCATCGACGCGGACCGCAGGTACTTGCGGCCGGTGCCGACGAGGACGACGGCGGCACCGAGCATGCTCGCGCACGAGAAGACGACGAGCGTCCAGCCGGTCGCACCGTTGCCGGCGAGCACCATCACAACACCGAGGATCGCACCGATCGCCAGGAACAGGTTGTAGAAGCCCTGGTTGAAGGCGAGCGAGCGGGTCGCCTGCGCCTCGGCCTCACTCGAGATGTTGAAGATGCGTCGAACCCGGGGGCTCGTCCACGCCACCGACTCGAGGAAGAAGATGTACGCGTGCACCAGGCCCGCCAGGACCGCGAAGACACCGGAGATCGCCAGCAGAACCGTCATGATGACCATCCTCCCAGCATCGGGAGGATCGTGCGGTCACATCTCGTCCGCGACCCCCTCGATCAGTAGGCTCTGACCATGAACGAGGCCCGAGGGACGACCGATGACGACGCCGTGGCCGAGCTGCAGGGCATCCGGCAGAGCATCGACAACATCGACGCTGCCGTGATCCACATGCTCGCCGAACGGTTCAAGTACACGCAGCGGGTCGGGTACCTCAAGGCCGCGGCGGGCATGCCGGCTGCGGACCCCTCGCGCGAGCAGACCCAGGTCGCCCGGCTCCGGGCTCTGGCGGAGGAGTCGCACCTCGACCCCGCCTTCGCAGAGAAGTTCCTCAACTTCATCGTCGCGGAGGTCATCCACCACCACGAGCGCATCGCCGTCGGTGAACTGTGACCCTGCCGCCGCTGCACCTGCTGATCGGCTCGTACACGCCGACCGGGGGTGGCAATGCGACCGGCATCTCGATCCTCGACGGTGACGTGGTGTCGACCGTCGCGGTGCTCGACGACCCGTCGTTCCTGGCGGTCGACGGGGACCGGGTCTACGCGGTCTCCGAGACGATCGACGGCGGGGTGCACGCGTTCCGCCGGTCCGGGTCCGCGCTCGAGCACCTGTGGGACGCCCCCGCCGGTGGGGACGCACCCTGCCACGTGCGGGTCGACCCCTCGGGGGCGCTCGTCGTCACGAACTACGTCTCCGGGACGGTGACCGCGGTGTCGCTGCAGGCGGCGGAGGCGTACGCGGCGTCGTCTGCGGGTGGGGTGCAGGGCGCTGGGCCAGGCGCTGGCGCTGGAGTTGGGGCTGGCGTTGACGCTGGCGCGAGCGCTGCGGTGCACGGCGTCGCGGGGCAGGGTGCCGGTGTGTCCGCCGTGCTGCCCGACGCTGCCCTCGCGACCGAGGTCCTGCCCGACGCCACCGGCCCCGACGAGGACCGACAGGAAGGCCCGCACGCCCACCAGTCGGTCGCCACACCGGACGGCACCGTGCTGGTCGCCGACCTCGGTGGGGACGCCCTGCACGAGTTCCGGATCAGCGCCGACGCCGGCTCGGTCTCGATCGAACCGCTGCGTGTGCACCACGTCACCCCGGGCGCCGGACCGCGGCACATGGCCTGGGTCGACCGGGACCTGATCGTCGCGGGCGAACTCGACGGGCGGGTGTACCGCCTCCGTCGCGACGAGTCCGGGTCGTTCCGGGAGGTCTGCGCCACCTCCGTCCTGAACGGCCCCGATGTGCCCTCGCTCCTCAGCCACATCGAGGTCGACGAGCGCGGTCTGGTCACCGTCGCCGTCCGAGGCCGCGACCAGATCGTGGTGCTCGACACGGTCGACGACGGGCTTCACGTGGTCGGGGCTGCCTCGGCCGGCGGGGTGTGGCCGCGCCACTTCGCTCGGGTGCCCGGCTACCTGCTCGTCGCGAACCAGATGTCGGACGCCGTGGCGGTGCTGCCGGTCGGGGACGACGGCGTGCCGGGGGAGGCCGTCGGGCAGATCGCCGTCGGCAGCCCGGCCTGCATCATCCCGCTGGGGTAGCCGGTCTGCGTGCCGGGTGACCAGCGTTCGCTGTCCGCGCCGGCGCAGTGGTCAGGCCTGGTCCAGGCCGTGCCTGCTCGACCGCCGGGTCAGGCCTGTTCGACCGGTAGGTCGATGACGTTCTCGAAGGCACGGCCCGCTGCCAGCGCTGCGACCTGACGGCGGATCAGGTCGAGCGACCGCGGGATGCTCAGATCCGTGTTGCCGCCGACGTGCGGCGTCAGCACGGTGTTCGGTGTCGTCCAGAGCGCGTGGTCGGCGGGCAGCGGTTCCGGGTCGGTGACGTCGAGCGCCGCCGAGATCCGGCCCGAGCGGAGTTCCGCCACGAGTGCATCCGTGTCGACGACCTTGCCGCGGGCGACGTTCACCACGAGCGCGCCGTCGGGCAGCGCCGCGAGGAGGTCCGCGTCCACCAGCCCCTCGGTCTCGTCGGTGAGCGGCGCGATGAGCACGAGCACGTCCGTGGTGCGGACGAGTTCCGGCAGCTCGCCGAAGGCGTGCACCTGCCGGCCGTCCTGCTCACGAGCGGTCCGGGCGACGACGGTGACGTGGGTGCGGAACGCCTCGAAGCGCGTCGCGATGGCCGAGCCGATCGCGCCGTAGCCGACGACGGTCACCCGGCGGTCGGCCAGTGACCGGGTCTCGCGGGCGTCCCACCGCTGCTCGGCCCGGTCGAACTGGAACGCGGCGATCTCGCGCAGCGAGGTCAGCGCCAAGCCGACGGCGAGCTCGGCGGTCTCGTCGTCGTGGATGCCGCGGCCGTTCGCCAGCCGGGCGTGACCGGGCACGTGCGGGGTCGCCCACTCGTACCCGGCGCTCGGCAGCTGCAGCAGCTCGAGGTTCGGCAGGTCGTGCACGAACTGCCACCGGTGCCGTCCACCGAAGTAGAACGGCAGGAACGCGATGGCGACCTCGTCGGCCCGGGCGTACGGCGCCTCGACGTCCCAGACGTCGAGCTCGATGTCGTCCGGCACCGGGCCGAAACCGTCGACCAGTTCCGGCAGGGGCAGCGTGACGATCGGCACCGGGGTCAGGAGTCCGTGCGCGGCGAGAAGGAGCCGTGGTCGTCCAGCGGCCCGCGACCGACGTAGCCCTCGGTGACGTTCTCCTTGATGACGTCGCCGAAGTACGACGGCAGGGTCGCGCCGTGTGCACCGCGGAGCTCGTCGATCGTCGCTTCGAACGCACCCTGGACCTCGAGCGAGCCCGACGCGGCGTCGGTCACACCGATGCGCAGCACCGGGTAGCCCCGGCCCGTGCAGAGGCCCTGGAAGCGCACGTCGTCCTCGCGCCGGACGGTCACGATGACGCGGCCGGTCGACTCGGAGAACAGCGCGGTCGCGGTGTCCACGCCGTCGCGGGACTCGAGCTCGTCGAGCACGACACGGGCCCCGAGACCGAAGCGGAGCACCGACTCGGCGAGAGTCTGGCCGAGGCCGCCGTCCGCCAGGTCGTGTGCGCTCGTCAGCAGCTGCTCGTCGGCCGCGGCGGCGATGAGCTCCGCCAGCGCCTTCTCGCGCCCGAGGTCGACCATCGGCGGACGCCCACCGAGGTGGTCGTGCACGGTGCCGGCCCAGGCCGAACCGTCGAGCTCGAGGCTCGTGGTGCCGAGCAGGTAGATGTTGTGACCGTCGTCCTGCCAACCCGAGGGGATGCGCTTGGCGACGTCGTCGATCACGCCGAGGACACCGACGACGGGCGTCGGGTGGATCGGGGTGTCACCGGTCTGGTTGTAGAACGACACGTTGCCGCCGGTGACCGGGATGCCGAGTTCCATGCAGCCGTCCGCCAGGCCTTCGACGGCCTCGGAGAACTGCCACATGACCTCGGGGTTCTCCGGCGAGCCGAAGTTCAGGCAGTCGGTGACCGCCGCGGGGACGGCACCGGTGACGGCGACGTTCCGGTACGCCTCGGCCAGGGCCAGCCGGGCGCCCTGCTTCGGGTCGAGCTGGCAGTAGCGGCCGTTGGCGTCCGTGGCGATCGCGACGCCGAGGCCGGTCTCCTCGTCGACGCGGATCATGCCGCCGTCGTCGGGGAAGGACAGCGCGGTGTTGCCGAGGACGTACGTGTCGTACTGGTTCGTGACCCAGCGCTTGTCGGAGAGGTTCGGCGACCCGAGCAGCTGCAGGAATTGTGCCTTGAGGGCCGGGCCGGTCTCCGGACGGTCGAGCGACTCGGCGCCGTCGGCCTGCAGCGCGTCGATCCAGGTCGGGTAGGCGACCGGACGGTCGTAGACGGGTCCGTCGACGGCGACGGTGCGCGGGTCGACGTTGACGATCTCCTGGCCCTGCCAGTCGATGACGAGACGACCGGTGCCGGTGACCTCGCCGAGCACGCTGGTCTCGACCTCCCACTTGCCGACGACCTCGAGGAAGGCGTCGAGCTTGTCGGGGCGGACGACCGCCATCATGCGTTCCTGGCTCTCCGACATGAGGATCTCCTCTGCCGTGAGCGACGGGTCGCGGAGCAGCACGTCGTCGAGGGAGATGTGCATCCCACCGTCGCCGTTGCTGGCGAGCTCGCTCGTCGCGCAGGAGATGCCCGCGGCGCCGAGGTCCTGGATGCCCTCGACGAGCTCCTTCTGGAACAGCTCGAGGCAGCACTCGATGAGGACCTTCTCGGCGAACGGGTCGCCCACCTGGACCGCCGGACGCTTGGTCGGGCCGCCCTCGGTGAAGGTGTCGGACGCCAGGATCGAGGCGCCGCCGATGCCGTCGCCACCCGTGCGGGCACCGAAGAGCACGACCTTGTTGCCCGCGCCGGAGGCGTTCGCCAGGTGCAGGTCCTCGTGACGCAGGACGCCGACGGCCAGCGCGTTCACCAGCGGGTTGCCCTGGTACACCGGGTCGAAGTAGGTCTCGCCGCCGATGTTCGGCAGGCCCAGGCAGTTGCCGTAGAACGAGATGCCGCCGACGACCCCGTGCACGACGCGCGCGGTGTCCTCGTGGTCGATGGCGCCGAAGCGGAGCTGGTCCATCACCGCGACCGGACGGGCGCCCATCGAGATGATGTCGCGGACGATGCCGCCGACACCGGTGGCCGCACCCTGGTACGGCTCGACGTAGGACGGGTGGTTGTGCGACTCGACCTTGAAGGTCACCGCCCAGCCGTCGCCGACGTCGACGACGCCGGCGTTCTCGCCCATGCCGACCATCAGGTTCTTGGTCATCTCCGGCGTGACCTTCTTGCCGAACTGCCGGAGGTAGTTCTTGCTCGACTTGTAGGAGCAGTGCTCGGACCACATGACCGAGTACATCGCGAGCTCACCCGAGGTGGGGCGGCGACCGAGGATCTCGCGGATCTTCGCGTACTCGTCGGCCTTCAGCCCGAGTGCCGCGTAGGGCTGTTCCTTGTCGGGCGTCTCGGCGGCGTCCTGGACGGTGTCGGGCTTCGGGCGGACGGGCGTGGTCACGGTGTTGTCGTTCCCTGTCACTGGAGTCGCGGGCGCTGGAGTCGCGGTCACTTGACGAGCGCGCGCTCGATCACGGAGGTGAAGAAGGTGAGGCCGTCCGTACCGGAGGCCATGGCGGCGCGGGTGTCCGGGCCGAACCCGGGCTCCGTCGCGTGCTCGGGGTGCGGCATCAGGCCGACGACGTTGCCGCGCTCGTTCGAGACTCCGGCGATGTCGTCGATCGACCCGTTCGGGTTGACGCCGACGTAGCGGAAGACCACCTGGCCGTTGTCCTCGATGCGCTTGATCTCGTCCGCGTCGGCGACGAACCGGCCGTCGGCGTTCTTCAGCGGGATGGTGATCTCCTGCTGCGCGTCGAAGCCCGAGGTCCAGTCGGTGTCGGCGTTCTCGACGCGGAGCACCTGGTCGCGGCGGATGAACTGCTGGTGGGCGTTCCGCGTGTGCGCGCCGGGGACCAGACGGGCCTCGGCGAGCATCTGGAAGCCGTTGCAGATGCCGAGCACGGGCATGCCCTTGCCGGCGACGTCGATGACCTCGGCCATGATCGGGGCCTTGGCGGCGATGGCACCGGCACGGAGGTAGTCCCCGTACGAGAACCCGCCCGGCAGGACGATCGCGTCGACACCCTGGAGGTCGTGGTCACCGTGCCAGAGCGCGACCGGCTCCGCCCCGGCGAGACGCACGGCGCGCTGGGCGTCGCGGTCGTCGAGCGACCCGGGGAAGGTGATGACCCCGATGCGCATCGTCACTCGACGACGCTCACGGAGACGACGTCCTCGATGACTGCGTTCGAGAAGACGTCGACCGCGATCTCGCGGACCTCGGCGAGCGTGGCGTCGTCGACGGGACCGTCGACGGACACCTCGAATCGCTTGCCGATGCGGACGTTGGTCAGGTCGTTCTTGCCGAGGCGGGCCAGGGCGTTGCCCACGGCCTTGCCCTGGGGGTCGAGGATCTCGGCCTTCGGCATGACCTCGACGACGATCGTTGGCACGTGTTCACTCCAGCACAGGGGTCGGGTGGGGACGCGTCCAGTCTAGGTCCAGCGCACGGCGCGTCGGGCGCTTGTGGAGAACTGTTCCACGACGTACTATTCCAAGTCGAACATTCGGCTTCGATCGTTCGATCCACTCGCTCGTCCACACACTCCCGGGAGGCACGGTGTCGGAACTGACGCCCCTCGCCTACGCGGCACTCGGGCTCCTGAACGAGGGACCCACCCACCCCTACGAGATGTTCCAGACGATGGTGCACCGGCGGGACGCCCGGAACGTCAAGGTCCGGCCCGGCACGCTCTACCACCAGGTCGGACGACTCGTCGAGCTCGGTCATGCCCAGGCAGTGGGCACCGAGCGCGAGGGGAACCGACCCGAGCGCACGACGTACGCCATCACGGACCAGGGCAGGACGGTCCTCCACGACGGTCTGCTCCACCTGCTCGCCGAGCCCGCGGACGAGTACCCGGTCTTCCACCTGGCCGTCGCCGAGATCGAGAACATCGCGCGCGACGAAGCGGTCTCCGCCCTGTCCGCACGTGCCTCCGCCCTCGAGCGCAAGCAGGCCGAGACGGACGAGATCCTCGACGTCGTCCGGGCCAAGGACCTGCCCGAGCGGTACTGGCTGGACGTGTCGTACGTCCGTGCCATGCTCGCCGCGCAGATCGAGTGGTTGCACGCCACCGTCGCACGCATCGAGCGTGGCGACGTCCCCTGGGGCGGTCCGGATCCCGGACCCCACGCCCCCGCAGACAACACGATGAACAGCAACAGCAAGGACACCACTCGATGACATCCGCATCAACCGCCGCCGACCTGGAGCACGGCAAGAAGCCGTGGCCAGCGCTCTGGGCACTCGTCGTCGGCTTCTTCATGATCCTCGTCGACTCGACGATCGTCTCGGTCGCGACGCCGACCATCGCGAAGGCGCTCGACGCCGACATCAACGCCGTCATCTGGGTGACCAGCGCCTACCTGCTGGCGTACGCCGTGCCCCTGCTCATCACCGGGCGTCTCGGTGATCGCTTCGGCCCGAAGGTGCTCTACCAGGTCGGGCTCGTCGTCTTCACCCTCGCCAGCCTCTGGTGTGGTCTCGCCGGGTCGATCGAGATGCTGATCCTCGCCCGCGTCGTGCAGGGCCTCGGCGCCGCGATGATGACCCCCCAGACGATGTCCGTCATCACGCGGATCTTCCCGCCGCAGAACCGCGGCGCGGCCATGGGCCTCTGGGGTGCGGTCGCCGGTGTGGCCTCCCTCGTCGGCCCGATCGTCGGCGGCCTGCTCGTCGACGGCTTCGGCTGGGAGTGGATCTTCTTCGTCAACGTCCCCGTCGGCATCGTCGCGTTCGTCCTCGCGCAGAAGTTCGTCCCGTCCTTCGAGCGCCACGGTCACCGCTTCGACTACCTGGGCATCGTGCTCTCCGCCGTCGGTCTGTTCCTGCTCGTCTTCGGCATCCAGGAGGGCGAGACCTACGACTGGGGCACCATCACCGGCCCGATCTCGGTCTGGTCGCTGATCATCGCCGGCATCGTCGTGCTCGTCGCGTTCGTCGTCTGGCAGGGCGTGCAGAAGGGTGAGCCGCTGCTGCCCCTCGGCCTGTTCAAGGACCGCAACTTCACCCTGGCGAACATCGCGATCACCGCGGTCGGCGTCGCCATCTCGTCCTTCGCGCTGCCGATCATGCTCTGGGCACAGGACGTCCTGCGCTTCTCGCCGACCCAGGCCGCACTGCTGCTCGTGCCGCAGGCGGTCATCTCGGCCGGTCTCGCGCCGTTCGTCGGCAAGAAGCTCAACGTCTGGAACCCGCGCTGGGTGGCGTCGTTCGGCCTCGCCTGCTTCTCCGGTGGCCTGTTCTGGTTCGGTGCGCTGATCGCGGCCAACGCCGACTGGGGCTGGGTGCTCCTGCCGAGCGCCCTGCTCGGCCTCGCCAACGCCTGCATGTGGGGACCGCTGTCCGTCTCCGCCACGCGCAACCTGCCGCCGCGCCTCGCCGGTGCCGGCTCGGGCGTCTACAACACCACCCGTCAGATCGGTGCCGTGCTCGGTTCCGCCGGCATCGCCGCCCTGATGGAGGCCCGGATCACCGCCGAGTTCCCGCAGCAGTCCGGCGGTTCCGGCGCGGGTGCCGAGCAGACCGGGTCGCTGCCCGGGTTCCTGCTCGAGCCGTTCTCGCGAGCCATGGGCCAGTCGCTCGTCCTGCCGGCCGTCGTGCTCATCGCTGCCATCGTGGCCGCGCTGTTCCTGGCGAAGCCGAAGCAGACCGTCGCCTGGAAGCAGACCGGTTCGGTCGCCACGCAGCCCGACGGGTCCGCCGATGCGGCTCCGGCCGACGACGAGCGGGAGCACGTCGGTGCCCACGCCGCGGCCGCCGCGCCCGCGACCGCCGCGGACGAGCTCGCCGCCGGGCAGCACCCGGGCAAGCACGTCGAGGCGTAGTCCGAGCGTCCCGCACCACCGGAACCCCGGTCCCTCATCGAGGGGCCGGGGTTCCGTCGTGTCGGAGCGGTCCCCGGCGGTGTCGGGGCCAGCCGGCGTGGTTGCCGAGCGGGCGAAAGTGCGCCGCTGGCGTCCGCGGAACCGGGGGATTCCGCCCGCTCGCGGAGGTGCGCTGCCCGTAAGTCGTCCCCGAGGCGGACGCAGGCTGGCGAGCGGGCGGAAACGCGCATCCCGGGTCGCCCTGGGCGGGCGATTCCGCCCGCTCACCCCGTCACGCGCACTTGCCAGCCAGCCCGGGAGGCCCGCCCCGCGTCGAGCGGGCGGATTCGCACCCCCTGTGCTCGCGGCACCCGGTTCTTCCGCCCGCTCGCGCGCAGCGGACGCCCGGCGCGGGTCGAACGGGCAGATCTGCGCGGCTCGAAGCGCTCAGACCCTGGTGTTCCGCCCGCTCGCGCCGGCAGGCCGGACCTCCGGCCCGCGCGCCCGCGCCGCGCGGGCGACCCCTCAGGGCCGACGCTGCAGGTGCTCCCGCGTCAGCGCGTCCATCTGCTCGTCCGTCAGGTCATCGACCTCGCGGGCCTCGCGGCGGTCGGAGCGCTGCCACCGGATGAAGAGGGCGATGAGCACGGGGACGTCCGCCACCTCCGCGATGAACCACAGCAGGTCGCCCGCCAGGTGCTGGTCGCGCAGCGGCGACGGCGCCCAGGGCACGTGCAACGCCACCCGTCCGGCTCCGTCCAGCACGTGGTCGCTGACGCGCATCACGACCGCTGGTACCGCGTCGAGCACGAGCTCCACGAACGCCAACAGGAACTCGGCGGTGGCGAAGGCAGAGGAGCGGAGCACCCCGACCTCGGACAGCGGCGCGAGCAACCCGAAGCCCAGGACTGGCACCAGGACGGTGATCCCCACACTGCTCAGCAGGGACTGCCGGAGCACGGCCGCCAGCGGGGTGAGCATCACGCAGAACAGCGCGAGGGCCACCAGCGGCGAGACGATCGCGTTGCCGAGGAACCGTGCCGGACGCGACCGCAGGACGGCGTCGGCGGTCTCGGCGAGGTGGGTCGGGCCTCCCGTCCGCAGCAACGCGAACGGGCCGGACAGCGCGGCGAAGGTGGGGACCGCGAAGAAGAGGACGGCGATCCGCAGGACGAAGGCCCACCGCAGCTGGCGGTCGTACTGGCCGACGATCCCGAACTGCACGACGGCGAACAGGGCGAGTGCGGCGACGAACGCCAGGGTCCGCCACCACGGCCAGCGAGCGCCGCGGCGGCGTGCGGCGACCAGGCCGGCGCCGTACGCGACGACGGCGACGACGAGGAGCACCGCCGCCAGGGGGTCGACGTGCCAGGTACTCCAGAACTCGGAGGGTGACGGCGTGGGGTGCCTCCCGGTGGTCGCGCTGCGGTAGACATCTTCCTCCGGCCGGGAGGCGCGACCCGGCTCCGGCAGATGAGGATCCCTACATGGTCCGCACGCCCCGGGCCGCGACCGTCTTGCTCAGCAGCCCCGTCCCGACCGGGATGGCGACCGCGCCGAGGAGCGCGAGCGGGAACGAGAGGTGCAGCTGCATCACGGCGAACGCCGGGCCGATGGTGCAGAGGGCCGCGACCGCGAGGACCGGCCACGCCGGGCGGTCCGCACCGGGGACGAGGCGGGGGAGCGGGCGGTCGAAGCGGCGCACGGCCCGGGCGACTCCGAGGGTCGCCGCGAGCAGCACGACCACCGCGATCACACGCGTGGCCCACCAGGTCCGCGAGCCCGGGTCGGGGAACGGCAGCCCGACGAGCAGCCCGATGCCGTTGAGCAGGATGAAGAGCGGCAGGTGCCACAGGTAGATCGTCATGCCGTCGCGGCCGAGCAGGAACACGACGGCCTGCGCAGGACGGGTGTGCATCAGCCGCGTCAGGGGAGCGTGGACGAGCTGGACCAGGCAGGCCTGCCCGACCGCGAGCAGTGCCAGCGGGAGCATCGGCGGGTTCAGGTCCTGCAGCATGTCCGGCGCCCAGAGCCCGACCGAGGTGATCGGCACGAGGACGGCGTAGGCGAGGACCGCGACCCCCGCCAGCAGGAGCTTCGAGCGTCGGGCGAACCAGCCGTCGGCCCAGAGGAACCCGAGCTGCTGCGCGAACAGCCACACGGGGCCGAGGTTGAGGAGCCCGACCTCGGCGACCCCGGTGCCGAGGCGGACCGCGTCGACCACCGTGGCCAGCAGGAGCAGCACCGCCAGGGTGCGCCACGGGGCGCTGGCGTGCAGCCGGGCCATCAGCGGCACGCAGCACTGCGTGATGCCGTATGCGGCGAGGAACCAGAGCGGCGACCCGATCCCGAACGCCAGCTCACTCAGCAGGTCCGCCGGTGTGCCGAGGACGGTGGCGATGCCGAGCCCGATCGCGAGCACCGCGAACAGGGGCACCGCGGGCCGGTACAGCCGCACGAGCCGGGTCGCGACCCAGTCCCGCGCCCCACCACCACGGGCGACGGTGCTGCGCCAGCCGACCGCGCTCGCGAAGCCGCCGACGACGAAGAAGAGGGGCATGACCTGGCCGATCCAGGTCGCCGCCACGTACCAGGGCAGTTCCTGCAGCGGGCTCGTCACCCGGAGGCCCGCGGCATCGGAGCCGACGCCGACCATCGTGACGTGCACGATGACGACGAGGACGACGCAGGCCGTCCGGATGAGGTCGACGACCAGGTCCCGCTGCGCGATGGCCCCCCGGACGTCCTGAGCGGTGTTCGCCGACGCGTCGGCCTGCTGCATGGACATGGCAGGACGCTACCGGTCGTTCCACCCCTCCCAGGCAGGGTCCAGCCGATCGCGACACGATTGTGACACATTGCATTCCGGGAGGCGCATGTGTCGCCCGCAGGACCGCCTCAGCCGTGTACAGTGGGCGTTGTCTTGAATCCTGCAAGAGAAGGGCTCCGCATGGTCGACGACACCGAACTGCTCCGCGGAGCCGGCCTCCGCGTCACCGCGCCGCGTCTCGCCGCCCTCCGGGCCATCGAGACCCGACCGCACACCACCGCCGACGACCTGGTCACGGCGCTCGCCGCCGAACTCCCGACCACCAGTCATCAGGCGGTCTACGGCGTCCTCGGCGCACTGACCGGCGCCGGACTCGTGCGTCGCATCGAACCGGCGGGCAGCCCCGCCCGCTACGAACGGCGGACGGGCGACAACCACCACCACATCGTCTGCACCATGTGCGGTGCGATCGGTGACGTGGACTGCGCCGTCGGACACGCACCGTGCCTGACGCCGTCCGAGACCCACGGCTTCGCCGTCACCACCGCCGAGGTCACCTACTGGGGGATCTGCGAGCAGTGTGCGGCAGCCGAGCAGAGCGGCATCGACACCGATGCCGTGGCTGCGAACCGACCCGAGCCATCCTGACCGAACCTACGTTCCACCTGAGGAGGAACCGTGTCCGACCAGAACACGCCCACCACCACGACCAACAGCGGGGCCCCGGTCTCCAGCGACCAGCACTCCATGGGAGTCGGGGCCGACGGCCCCCTCGCCCTGCACGACCACTACCTGGTCGAGAAGCTCGCCCAGTTCAACCGTGAGCGCATCCCGGAGCGCGTCGTCCACGCCAAGGGCGGCGGAGCGTTCGGTACCTTCACCGTCACGCACGACGTCTCGCAGTACACGCGTGCCGCGTTCCTCCAGCCCGGCCAGACCACCGAGATGCTCGCCCGCTTCTCGAGCGTCGCCGGCGAGCAGGGCTCGCCCGACACCTGGCGCGACCCCCGTGGCTTCGCGCTGAAGTTCTACACGTCCGAGGGCAACTACGACCTCGTCGGCAACAACACCCCGGTGTTCTTCATCCGCGACGGCATCAAGTTCCCGGACTTCATCCGCTCGCAGAAGCGCCTGCCGGGCTCGCACCTCCGCGACCACGACATGCAGTGGGACTTCTGGACGCTGTCGCCCGAGTCGGCGCACCAGGTCACGTGGCTCATGGGCGACCGCGGTCTGCCCGCCAGCTGGCGGAACATGGACGGCTTCGGTTCGCACACCTACCAGTGGGTCAATGCCGAGGGCGAGCGCTTCTGGGTGAAGTACCACTTCATCACCGAGCAGGGGCACAAGACCCTGACGCAGGAGGACGCCGACCGCATCGCCGGCGAGGACGCGGACTTCCACATCCGCGACCTCCACGAGGCCATCGAGCGCCAGGACTTCCCGCGCTGGACCCTCAAGGTGCAGGTCATGCCCTACGACGAGGCGGCTGAGTACCGCTTCAACCCGTTCGACCTGACGAAGGTGTGGCCGCACGCGGACTACCCCCTCATCGAGGTCGGCACGATGGAGCTCAACCGCAACCCGGAGAACTACTTCGCGCAGATCGAGCAGGCGACCTTCGCCCCCTCGAACTTCGTGCCCGGCATCGCGGCCAGCCCGGACAAGATGCTCCTCGCGCGCATCTTCAGCTACGCGGACGCCCACCGCTACCGGGTCGGCACGAACCACGCGCAGCTGCCGGTCAACGCCCCGAAGAACGAGGTGCACTCGTACTCGAAGGACGGCGGGATGCGCTTCGACTTCCAGAAGGCGGAAGTCCCCGTGTACGCGCCGAACTCGCTCGGCGGCGCCCACGCCGACCCGACCGCGACCGACGACGCCCCGGGCTGGGAGTCCGACGGTGCGCTCCAGCGCTCCGCCGCCACCCTGCACCCCGAGGACGACGACTTCGGCCAGGCGGGCACGCTCTACCGCGAGGTCCTCGACGACGCAGCCCGCGAGCGTCTCGTCGGCAACATCGCCGGTCACGTCTCCAAGGTGACGCGTGACGACCTGCGGGAGCGCGTCTTCGCCTACTGGACGAGCGTGGACCCCGACCTCGGTGCGCGCGTCCGTGCGGCCGTCGCGCCGAGCGCGCCGGGTTCGAACGAGGACCCGCAGAAGGTCGCCGTCGAGGCGTAGCAACTGGGTCACAGACGGGGGGGGGGGGGGGGGGGGGGGGGGGGGGGGCCCCCCCGCCCCCCGGGGGGGGGGGGGGGCGGCCGCC
>NZ_JARUXD010000130.1:0-3810 GCF_030433875.1 Curtobacterium sp. PsM8
GAGTGGGGAGTGCGTCTGGTCCTTGAGAACTCAACAGCGTGCACATTGTCAATGCCAATTTTATTGACCTCGTGCCCGGTCGGCTTCGGTTGACTGGGTCATGAAGCAATTCCTTTTGGATTGAAGATTGTCAGTAGACAGTCAACAGTCAAGATCAACTCGCTGACACTTTTAGTGTTGGTTGTAATTTTTTACGGAGAGTTTGATCCTGGCTCAGGACGAACGCTGGCGGCGTGCTTAACACATGCAAGTCGAACGATGATCAGGAGCTTGCTCCTGTGATTAGTGGCGAACGGGTGAGTAACACGTGAGTAACCTGCCCCTGACTCTGGGATAAGCGTTGGAAACGACGTCTAATACTGGATATGATCACTGGTCGCATGGCCTGGTGGTGGAAAGATTTTTTGGTTGGGGATGGACTCGCGGCCTATCAGCTTGTTGGTGAGGTAATGGCTCACCAAGGCGACGACGGGTAGCCGGCCTGAGAGGGTGACCGGCCACACTGGGACTGAGACACGGCCCAGACTCCTACGGGAGGCAGCAGTGGGGAATATTGCACAATGGGCGAAAGCCTGATGCAGCAACGCCGCGTGAGGGATGACGGCCTTCGGGTTGTAAACCTCTTTTAGTAGGGAAGAAGGGAGCTTCGGTTCTTGACGGTACCTGCAGAAAAAGCACCGGCTAACTACGTGCCAGCAGCCGCGGTAATACGTAGGGTGCAAGCGTTGTCCGGAATTATTGGGCGTAAAGAGCTCGTAGGCGGTTTGTCGCGTCTGCTGTGAAATCCCGAGGCTCAACCTCGGGCTTGCAGTGGGTACGGGCAGACTAGAGTGCGGTAGGGGAGATTGGAATTCCTGGTGTAGCGGTGGAATGCGCAGATATCAGGAGGAACACCGATGGCGAAGGCAGATCTCTGGGCCGTAACTGACGCTGAGGAGCGAAAGCATGGGGAGCGAACAGGATTAGATACCCTGGTAGTCCATGCCGTAAACGTTGGGCGCTAGATGTAGGGACCTTTCCACGGTTTCTGTGTCGTAGCTAACGCATTAAGCGCCCCGCCTGGGGAGTACGGCCGCAAGGCTAAAACTCAAAGGAATTGACGGGGGCCCGCACAAGCGGCGGAGCATGCGGATTAATTCGATGCAACGCGAAGAACCTTACCAAGGCTTGACATACACCGGAAACGGCCAGAGATGGTCGCCCCCTTGTGGTCGGTGTACAGGTGGTGCATGGTTGTCGTCAGCTCGTGTCGTGAGATGTTGGGTTAAGTCCCGCAACGAGCGCAACCCTCGTTCTATGTTGCCAGCGGGTTATGCCGGGGACTCATAGGAGACTGCCGGGGTCAACTCGGAGGAAGGTGGGGATGACGTCAAATCATCATGCCCCTTATGTCTTGGGCTTCACGCATGCTACAATGGCCGGTACAAAGGGCTGCGATACCGTAAGGTGGAGCGAATCCCAAAAAGCCGGTCTCAGTTCGGATTGAGGTCTGCAACTCGACCTCATGAAGTCGGAGTCGCTAGTAATCGCAGATCAGCAACGCTGCGGTGAATACGTTCCCGGGCCTTGTACACACCGCCCGTCAAGTCATGAAAGTCGGTAACACCCGAAGCCGGTGGCCTAACCCTTGTGGAAGGAGCCGTCGAAGGTGGGATCGGTGATTAGGACTAAGTCGTAACAAGGTAGCCGTACCGGAAGGTGCGGCTGGATCACCTCCTTTCTAAGGAGCATCTGGTCAGTGCTGTTCACCGTCATGGTGAGTGGTGGCTGGTCCAGGCGCCCGATTCGGACCGAACGTGTCCGACGGGTAGCTCATGGGTGGAACATTGACAGTGCAGTCGGGAGCGCGTCTTCCGGTCTCAGTACGTTCCCCGTCGTCGGTCTTGTGCCGGTGTTGGGGAGTTGGAACGGGTCGGGGGTGAGCGGGTTGGCTGGTGCACGTTGTTGGGTCCTGAGGGACCAGGCTTCCTGCTGTGGGTGGTGTCCGTGATGGATGCTGGCCCGTGGTGGGGGTTGGGCCTTGAGGGTCCTTCGTTGGGCCACGTGAAGCCGGAGGGTTCCTTCTGGGGGAGTGTGGTGCCGATCGTATGTTGAGAACTACACAGTGGACGCGAGCATCTTTAGATTCGCGTCATCGATGATCGTCGGCTTTCGGGTTGGCGTGTGTCGTGGCGTTGGATCGCAATTTTAATCTTTGTGGTCAAGTTTCTAAGAGCAAACGGTGGATGCCTTGGCATCTGGAGCCGAAGAAGGACGTAGAAATCTGCGATAAGCCTCGGGGAGCTGATAATCGAGCTGTGAGCCGAGGATTTCCGAATGGGGAAACCCCGCCAGGCGCTTTTGTGACCTGGTGACTCCCGCCTGAATATATAGGGCGGGTAGAGGGAACGTGGGGAAGTGAAACATCTCAGTACCCACAGGAAGAGAAAACAACATGTGATTCCGTGAGTAGTGGCGAGCGAAAACGGATGAGGCTAAACCGATCATGTGTGATAGCCGGCGGGCGTTGCATGGTCGGGGTTGTGGGACACGTCACTCAGTTCTGCCGGACTGGGACGGTTACAGCGCATCATAGTCGAACCGGTTTGAAAGCCGGGCCGTAGTGGGTGCCAGCCCCGTAGACGAAATGGTGTTATGGCCGGATGTGTATCCCAAGTAGCACGGGGCCCGAGAAATCCCGTGTGAATCTGTCAGGACCACCTGATAAGCCTAAATACTCCCAGATGACCGATAGCGGACAAGTACCGTGAGGGAAAGGTGAAAAGTACCCCGGGAGGGGAGTGAAATAGTACCTGAAACCGTTTGCTTACAAACCGTCGGAGCCTCCTTTGTAGGGGTGACGGCGTGCCTTTTGAAGAATGAGCCTGCGAGTTAGCGATATGTGGCGAGGTTAACCCGTGTGGGGTAGCCGTAGCGAAAGCGAGTCTGAATAGGGCGATTCAGTCGCATGTCCTAGACCCGAAGCGAAGTGATCTATCCATGGCCAGGTTGAAGCGACGGTAAGACGTCGTGGAGGACCGAACCCACTTCAGTTGAAAATGGAGGGGATGAGCTGTGGATAGGGGTGAAAGGCCAATCAAACTTCGTGATAGCTGGTTCTCTCCGAAATGCATTTAGGTGCAGCGTTGCGTGTTTCTCGCCGGAGGTAGAGCTACTGGATGGCCGATGGGCCTCAACAGGTTACTGACGTCAGCCAAACTCCGAATGCCGGTGAGTGAGAGCGCAGCAGTGAGACGGTGGGGGATAAGCTTCATCGTCGAGAGGGAAACAACCCAGACTACCAACTAAGGTCCCTAAGCGTGTGCTAAGTGGGAAAGGATGTGGAGTTGCACAGACAACCAGGAGGTTGGCTTAGAAGCAGCCACCCTTGAAAGAGTGCGTAATAGCTCACTGGTCAAGTGATTCCGCGCCGACAATGTAACGGGGCTCAAGCACACCACCGAAGTTGTAGATTTCGCACACTCGACAAGCCTTCGTGGTTCAGTCGTGCGGAGTGGTAGGAGAGCGTCGTGTGGCGAGTGAAGCGGCGGAGTGATCCAGCCGTGGACGCTACACGAGTGAGAATGCAGGCATGAGTAGCGAAAGACGGGTGAGAAACCCGTCCTCCGAAAGACCAAGGGTTCCAGGGCCAGGTTAATCCGCCCTGGGTAAGTCGGGACCTAAGGCGAGGCCGACAGGCGTAGTCGATGGACAACGGGTTGATATTCCCGTACCGGCGAACAACCGCCCAAGCTAATCCAGTGGTGCTAAGAGTCCTAACCCGGTACTTGTTGATCCCTTCGGGGTGAGACGGGCCGGTCTAACGCTCGA
>NZ_JARUXD010000131.1:0-3806 GCF_030433875.1 Curtobacterium sp. PsM8
GGCCCGGGACCAGCTGGTCCCGGGCCTCCCGTCCGTCTCGTGCACCGTCCACCGCGCCCTCCGGCACACCTGAGGCGCCGGTCGTCGCCCTTGGAGCAGGGTGGAGCCATGTCCGACACCCCCACCACCGCCGTCCTGTTCGACATCGACGGCACCCTGGCCGACTCGAACTACGCCCACATCGACGCCTGGTGGCGGGCTTTCCGCGCGGCGGGGGAGTCCGTCGACGCCTGGCGCATCCACCGGGCGATCGGCATGGACTCGTCGAAGCTGCTCGAGTCGCTGCTGCCGGACGCCTCCGAGGAGACCCGGGACACCGCGAAGCAGTTCCACACCGCCTTCTACTCCGAGCACATGCCGCAGCTGCGCCTGCTGCCCGGTGCGCGGGACCTGCTCGAGGCGGTCGCCGGCCTCGGGCACGCCGTGGTGCTCGCGACCAGTGCCCCGCAGAACGAGCTCGACCGGCTGCTCGAACTCCTCGACGCCGAGCAGTGGATCGCCGCCGTCACGAGCAGCGAGGACGTCGAGCAGGCGAAGCCGGACCCCGGGATCATCGAGGTCGCGCTGCAGAAGGCCGGCGTCGACGCGGACCACGCCGTCATGGTCGGCGACGCGATGTGGGACGTCGAGTCGGCGGAGCGCGTCGGCGTGACGTGCATCGGCGTGATGACCGGCGGGATCGGCGGCGACGAGCTGCGCGGTGCCGGTGCCGCGGCCGTGTACGACGACGCGGCGGCGCTGCTCGAGGACCTCGACGGCAGCCCGATCGGTCCGCTCGGCTGACGCTGCCCGTCCCACGGCGCCGCGTCGGCCGGAGCGCGCACCGGCGTGTGGGCGCCGTCGTCGGTCCGTGTCAGGATGGACGACCGTGATCACCATCGAGCGCGTGCCCTGGGAAGACCCGCGCGGAGTCGCACTCCGCGCGACCATGGACGAGGAGATGCACGAGCGTTACGGCGACGGGAACCCCGGTGAAGCCCCCGAGGTCTCGGCCGAGCGCAGCCGCGTGCTGTCCGTCGACCCGAGTACCGTCGTGACGTCCCTGCTCGCCGTCGACGAGGACGGGACGGTCCTCGGCCACATCGCCGTCCGACGGCTCGGGGACGAGATCGAGCTGAAGCGCCTCATCGTCCTGGCCGCCGCCCGGGGCAAGGGCGCCGCCACCGCGCTCCTGGACGAGTGCGCCCGGGTCGGCCGCGAGCAGGGTGCCAGCCGTCTGATCCTGCAGACCGGTGACAAGCAGCCCGAGGCCGTGGCACTGTACGAGAAGACCGGGTGGGACCGCATCGACGTGTACGAGCCGTACGCCGAGACGATGCCGTGGTCGTACTGCTTCGCGAAGGGGATCTGACCCAGACATCACTGGGAGTTCACCACTGGTGAATTGCACTCTTGCAGAAGGAGTGCAAGTATCAGCCGGTGACCACCGCTGAACGCACCCGTGCCCTCCGGCGCAGCATGGTGTCCGAAGCGCGCCGCGCGGTCGTCGACGGCGGGCTGCAGGGCTTCACCATCGAGCAGCTCTGCGAGCGCGTCGGCGTCTCCCGCCGCACCTTCTTCAACCACTTCGCGTCGAAGGAGGACGTGGTCCTCGGCATCGAGCTCAACGCCGACACCGCACTGCTCGCCGCGTACGCCGAGGGCACCGTCGTCCCGACGACCCTGGCTCCGCTGCCGTCCGTCATCGCGCTCATCATCGAGCAGCTGCACGTCGCCGGCATCGACCGCGCCGACGAAGCCCTGGTGCGCCACGTCTTCGAGCGCGAGCCGGCGCTGACCGCCCGGTTCCTGTCCGCCACGGACACGCAGATCAAGAAGGTCGCCGACGCCGTCCGCCAGCGCTTCGCCTGGCACGACCCGGCCGACCCGCGCGCCCGCCTGGTGGCCGAGGCCGCCGTCGGCGTGATCCGGGTCAGCGCCGGCACCTACTTCGCCGACGACTTCGACGAGGCGTCCGGACCCCGGTTCGACGAGCTCCTCGACACCAACCTCCGTCTCATGACGGAAGCCATCACCATCCCCGCCCAGGAAGGCACCTCATGAGCGCATCCGCGCCGAGCACCACCCGCCGGGGTCGCCAGCAGGCCGACGGGCCGCTGCTCCTGACCCAGCGCCGCATCTGGATCATCTTCTCGGCGCTCATCGCCGGGATGCTGCTGTCCAGCCTCGACCAGACCATCGTCTCGACCGCCATGCCCACGATCGTCGGCGAACTCGGCGGCGTCGCGCACCAGGCGTGGATCACGACCGGGTACCTGCTCGCGTCGACGATCGTGATGCCGATCTACGGCAAGTTCGGTGACGTCATCGGTCGCCGCAACCTGTTCCTCGTCGCCATCGCCCTGTTCACGCTGGCGTCCCTCGGCTGCGCGCTGTCGACCGACTTCTGGCAGTTCGTGGTCTTCCGCGCCCTGCAGGGCCTGGGCGGCGGCGGGCTCATGATCCTGTCGCAGGCGATCATCGCCGACATCGTCCCGGCCTCGCAGCGCGGCAAGTACCTCGGCCCGCTCGGTGCGATCTTCGGCCTGTCCGCGGTCGGTGGCCCGCTGCTCGGCGGGTTCTTCGTCGACCACATGACCTGGAACTGGGCGTTCTGGATCAACATCCCGGTCGGCATCGCGGCCTTCGCCGTCGCGTGGTTCGCCCTGACCCTGCCGAGCAAGAAGGCGACGAAGCGGATCGACGTGCTGGGTGTCGCCCTGCTGTCCGCCACCACCGCGTGCCTGGTGTTCTTCACCGAGTTCGGCGGCAACCGCCAGCACGGCTGGGGTGCGCCGGAGACGTGGGCGTGGGGTGCCGGCTTCCTCGTCGCGGCCGCGTCGTTCGTGCTCGTCGAGTCGCGGGCGCAGGACCCGATCATCCCGCTGTCGTTCTTCCGCAACCGCACGTTCGTCATCGCGACGGCGATCGGCTTCGTGCTCGGTCTCGGCATGTTCGCAGCGATCGGCTTCGTGCCGACGTTCCTGCAGATGGCCTCGGGCACGTCCGCCGCGGTCTCCGGGCTGCTGATGCTGCCGATGATGGTCGGCCTGATCGGCACCTCGATCCTGTCCGGCACGCTCATCACGAAGACCGGCCGGTACCGCGCGTTCCCGATCATCGGCACGATCGTGGTCGGGATCGCGATGCTCGGGATGACCTCCCTGGCCGCGAGCACCCCGATCTGGCTGATCTGCGTCTACCTGTTCGTCTTCGGCGCCGGCCTCGGCCTGATCATGCAGGTCGTGGTCCTGGTCGCGCAGAACGCCGTGCCGCCCGAGCAGGTCGGTACCGCCACCTCGACGAACAACTACTTCCGCGAGGTCGGCGCCTCCCTCGGCGTCGCCGTCTTCGGAGCGCTCTTCACCTCACGCCTGACCGATGCGCTGACCGACGTCTTCCGCGGTGCCGGGGGCAGCGCGACCGACGCGGCCAGTGCCAGCTCGAGCATCGACCCGACCTCGCTGTCGAAGCTGCCGCAGGCGGTGCAGGACGGCATCGTGAACGCGTACGCCGACTCGCTGTCGCCGGTGTTCTGGTACCTGCTGCCGTTCATCGCCGCCGCGCTCGTGCTCGCGCTCTTCATCCCGCAGATGCAGCTGGCGGACGTCGCCGGCATGGTCGCCCGTGGTGAGGCCGTCGGTGGCGACGAGGCCGACGCGCTCGAGCGGGCGCGACGGGACGGGACCGCGCCGGCCGCCGCGTCGGCGGACGCACCCGAGCCGGTGGGCTCGCCGACGGGGTCGGTGTCGACCACCCGGCACGACGAGTAGTCGCGACCAGGTGACGGACGGGAGGCGCGGTGCCAGCGGGTGCCGCGCCTCCCG
>NZ_JARUXD010000132.1:0-3621 GCF_030433875.1 Curtobacterium sp. PsM8
AGCGACACTTCGTGCGACCTCGGCGGAAGTGAGCGGCACGTCGAGCGACCTCGGCCGCCCGCGGACGGGCGGCGGCGGCAGGCGGGCGGCAGGCAGGCGTCAGGCGCCCGGGGCGCCCGCCGGCGCCGCCGGCTCGTCGCGGACGAACGCCATCAGCACCAGCCCCGCGATCAGGACCACGACGACGCCGAGGATCCCGTACCGCGTCGACCCGCCGATCGTCACCGCGACCCCGAACAGCGCCGGCGCGATGAACGACGCCGCCCGCCCGGTGGTGGCGTAGAGGCCGAAGAGCTCGCCCTCGCGGCCGGGCGTCGCGAGCTTCGCCAGGTACGCCCGGGAGGACGACTGCACCGGCCCGACGAACATGCAGAGCCCGAGCCCGAGCACCCAGAACGACGCCTGCGCGGACCCGGCGAAGAGCACCGCGGTGCCGAACACCGACAGGCCGACCAGGGACACCATGATGAGCGGTCGGGACCCGAACCGGTCGTCGAGCCGGCCGGACACGACGGTGGAGATGCCGGCGACGACGTTCGCCACGATCGCGAACATGATGACGCCGGAGGGGCTGAAGCCGAACACCTGGGCGGCGATGATCCCGCCGAAGGTGAACACGGCGCCGACGCCGTCGCGGAACACGGCGCTGGCGAGCAGGAAGGCCAGGACGTTCCGGCGGGTGCGCCAGAGCCGCGCGATGTCCCGTCCGAGGTCGGCGTAGGCGGACCAGAGGGACCCGCGGCGGCTGGGGTCGGCGGGCGCCTCGGGCACGACCACGAACAGCGGGATCGAGCTGACGGCGAGCCAGACCGCGGCGATGCCGATCGCGACCCGCACGTCCCACTGCCCGGAGGCGACCGTCGCGGGCAGCTGCAGGAGCCCGCCCTTGCCCTCGACGCCGAAGTCCTGGATGCAGAGCACGAGCAGGACGATGAGCAGCACGATGCCGCCGAAGTAGCCGGCCGCCCAGCCGATCGCGGACACCCTCCCGGTCTTCGGCCCGGTGGCGACCTGACCGAGCATGGCGTTGTAGCCGACGCAGGCGATCTCGTACGCGACCGTGCCGATGCCGATGAGGGCGGCCCCGAGCACCAGGTACGGCTGCTCGGGGGCGACGAAGACCATGCCGACGATCGACAGGACGATGCCGATCGTGGCGATGAACACCGAACGCTTCCGGTGGCCGGACGTGTCCGCCAGCCGGCCGATCGCGGGCGCGACGAGGGCGACGACGATGCCGGCGATGGTCAGCGCGGTGGAGACCGTCGCGGCGTTGTGGGCGAGTTCGCGCTCGACGGCGGCAGCTGCGGTGGCCGAGGAGCCCTCGGCCCGGACGAGGGCCGGGTCGACGAACGCCCGGCTCGCCAGGTAGGTGCTGAACACGAACGTGGTGACGACGGCGTTGAACGCGGCAGAGCCCCAGTCCCACAGCGCCCAGGACAGCAGTGCCCGACGCCGGACGGGGGTCGGCGGTGCCTCGGCGGTCGTCGGCGTACCGGTCATGGCGGAACCGTAGCGCCTCCGGGTGTCCGCCGAGGTGTCCGCCGCCACGGACACCACCGCGTCCGCCGGCACGGACGGGAGGCGCGGCTCACCGCCGCAACGTCTGCTTCGGGTACTCGCCGAACCGCTCCGCGTACGACGCCGAGAACCGTCCGAGGTGCGCGAACCCCCAGCGCGTGGCGACCTGCCCGACCGAGACCGTCCGTGAGTCGAGGGCCAGCAGCTCCTCGTGCACCCGGTCCAGCCGGACCTGCCGCAGGTAGTTCAGCGGCGACACCCCGAAGGTGCGGCGGAACGCCTCCTGCACGCTGCGGACGCTGAGCCCGGCGACCTGCGCCAGGTCGGTGATCGTGATCGGGTCGTCGGCGTGCGCGTGGATGTGCTCGACCGCGGCACGGAGTTTCGCCTGTCGGGGGTGCAGCAGCTCCGCGGGCAGCTGGTCGAGCTGCGGCGGGACGACCCGGAGGAAGGCGTCGACCGCCTGCCGCTTGGCCTCGTGCCAGACGAGCGAGCCGGTGCCGCCCTCCCGGAGTGCGCGGGCGAGGGCACCAAGGGAGTCGCGCCACTGCCGGACGGCCAGGGCGTCCGCGGGCCGCAGGTGGTCGAAGCGCATCTCGCGGGCGCCGACGTCGAAGCGTTCGGCAGCGACGTCCCGGACGAACCCGCGGTCCAGGTGGACGAGCTGCTGGTCGTAGTCGGTGGCCACGAACACGAGGTCGCGGTGCGCCGGGAACAGTGTCGGCTGTCCGATGCGCAGCGGGATCCGGTCGCGCAGGGTGTCCGGGGTGCCGGACCCCGCGGTGAGCCAGCTCATCACCAGGTCCTCGCTCGGTCCGGATGCTCCGCGGAGGAAGCCGTTCATGGTGGACCGGCGCATCGAGACGTCGGAGTCGCCGACCGCCGTGTAGCGGTACGAGAACTCCCCCTCGGTCCGCCGGGACAGCCAGTGCTTGCCGGAGTAGATGCCGGCGAGGTCACGGACGGCGGCGTCGGGGTCGGTGCCGGCCACCTCGAAGCGCACGGGGACCGCGGAGTCGGCGAGCGCCTCCCGTCCGGCGGCTTCCCGGGTCTCCTCGGGCTCGGGCGCCAGCGGCTCGCTCACGGGGTCTCCGCGCTGGGTCGGGAACCAGCGGTATCTGGATATCCTTGCCGCGAGCATGCCGGTCCCCACTCCGGCATGCCGTGACGCACGGAGGAGGGCATCCGGTGAGCGACCTCGACGTGATGGGTGCCCTGACCCGTCTGGAGCAGGCCTCGACCGCGCTGCGCAACCGGTTGCGTGACCGGACCGGCGTCTCCGGCACGGACCTGTCGGTGCTGCAGTACGTGTGGCGTGCGAAGTCGGGCGAGCGCTCGGTCCGGGTGAAGGACCTGACGTCGCACCTCGGCCTGACCGGCCCCGCGGTGACCGGCATCATCGATCGGCTGGAACGGCAGGGCATCCTGCAGCGCGTGCCGAACCCGGAGGACGGTCGGAGCCGGTTCATCGAGCTGACGCCCGGCCAGGAGCAGGTGTTCGCAGCGGCGCTGGACAGCACCAACGAGCAGTTGCACGAACTCCTGTCCTCCTTCTCGGAACGAGAGCGCCGACGCCTCGTCCGCATCGTCGACCGCATCGTCGTGGCGCTCGACGGCGGGGTGCCGCCCACGTCGTAAGGCAGGTTAGGGGCCTCTCGGTTCGTGGGCGAAGGAATTGTCCACGCAGCGCGGATGGATAACTTCTCTACCTACTTGCGCGGGCGTGGCTCCGAACGCGGCCGTACCGTCGGAATCGACCGGGACTCCCCTCGCACGGGGGTCACCGCCGACGGGAAGGGACACCATGGGCCTGTACGAGACCGAACCGGGCGTCGATCCGGTGCGCATCACCACCATCCGCCGCCTGCGCCGTCGCTGGAAGCACGGCGAGCAGCCCACCGAAGACCAGGGACTGTTCGACGACCTCTTCGTGGCGACGACGAAGCAGCGCTGACACTGCACCTCGGACGCAGCCGCGTCCACACCGACGGGGGGGCCCGGGGGGGGGGGCCCCCGGGCGCCCCCCCCCGCCCGGGGGGGGCCGCGCCCCGGGGGTGGGGGCCCCCGGGCCCCGCCGCCCGCACCCCACCCCCCCCGCGC
>NZ_JARUXD010000133.1:0-3417 GCF_030433875.1 Curtobacterium sp. PsM8
CCCCGCCGGGGGGGGCGCCCCCCCCGGGGGGGGGGGGCCCCCCCCGGTCCGTCGTTCGGTCCGGCCCGCCACCGGCGGTGACGAGGTCAGCGGACGGGGTGCAGCGCGATCACGAGGATGCCCGCCCACTGCGCCGCGAACGCGACGACGGTGAGGGCGTGGAAGACCTCGTGGAAGCCGAAGAACGTCGGCGAGGGGTTCGGCCGTTTGAAGCCGTAGACAGCGGCGCCGAGGATGTACGCCAGCCCGCCGGCGAGCACGAGCACCGTCATCGGGACGCTCGCGGCGAAGAGCTGCGGCAGGATCAGGAACGCCGCGCAGCCGAGCGCCAGGTAGAGCGGCACGTACAGCCACCGCGGAGCGCCGATCCAGAAGACGCGGAACGCGACACCGAGCAGTGCGCCGCTCCACATCACCCACAGCACGATGACCATCAGCTCGTGCGGCAGCGCGCAGACCGCGACCGGCGTGTACGTGCCGGCGATGAGCAGGAAGATGTTCGTGTGGTCGATGCGCTTGAGCACGCGTTTGACCACCGGGCGCCAGGGGAAGCGGTGGTAGGTCGCCGAGACGCCGAACATGACGAGTGACGTCGCCATGAAGACCGCGCTGGCCCCCTTCGCCGCCGGGGTGGCCGCGAGGGTGACGAGCACGATCCCCATCGCCGCGGCGAGGGGGAACGTGCCGGCGTGGATCCAGCCGCGCCATGCCGGGCGGGTGTCGGCGGCGCCGACCATGGTGGGGGTGGTCTCGGCCTCCTCCGTGAACGGCACGTGCGGGAGGGCCGGTGCGCCCTGGTCTGACTGCATGCTCCGACCGTACGGCCGGGGGACGGGGCGGTGGCTGAGAGTCGACACGAGGGGTGCTTGCACTACAGTCGACGCCGTGACGGGCAGGCTGGGATGGGCGGGGCGTGGGCTCCTCTACCGCGCCTACCAGAAGCGCATTCGACGCGAGATCGACGGGGCGCAGAAGCCCCGCCACGTCGCGATGATCGTCGACGGCAACCGGCGGTGGGCCCGGCAGCTGGGCCTCGAGACCGCGGCGCACGGACACCGGGCGGGCGCGGCGAAGATCCCCGAGTTCCTGTCCTGGTGCGAGGACCTCGACATCCAGGTCGTCACGCTCTACCTGCTCTCCGCCGACAACCTCAAGGGTCGCGGTGGCGAGGAGCTCGACCAGCTCGTCGGGATCATCGCTGACCTGGCGGAGCGGCTGTCACACCACCGCACCTGGCGCGTCCAGCACGTCGGCTCGAACGACGGCCTGCCCACGGAGCTCGTGGCTGCGCTCGCGGCCGCCGAGGCCCGCACCGCGGACCACACCGGGCTGCACATCAACCTCGCCGTCGGGTACGGCGGGCGCCGCGAGATCGCCGACGCCATGCGGAGCATCGTCCGCAGCCACGGTGAGGGCGGCGGAACGCTCGACACCCTGGCCGAGGTCCTGACGCCCGAGCTGATCGGTGACCACCTGTACACGCAGGGGCAGCCGGACCCGGACCTGATGATCCGGACCTCGGGGGAGCAGCGGCTGTCGGACTTCCTGCTGTGGCAGAGCGCGCACAGCGAGTTCTACTTCGTCGAGGCGTTCTACCCGGACCTCCGTGAGGTCGACTTCCTCCGCGCGGTGCGTGACTTCGGGTTGCGGTCGCGGCGCTTCGGGGGCTGAGGGCGGGGCGCGTCCACCCTGCGGGTGGCGTTCCCGCTGCGCTGGCTGTGCTGTTCCCGCTGCGCTGCCTGTGCTGTGCCCGCTGCGCTGCCTGTGCTGTGCCCGCTGCGCTGCCTGTGCTGTTCCACAGGAAACGAGGTCTGCTCAGGGCTTGCCGTGGGCCCGTTCCCGCTCCTGGCGCTTCCCGGACTGCATTCGCCCTGACCTCCGGGTCCCAGTAGGCTCACAGGGTTCTGCCCACTGGAAGGTGTCCCCGTGACCACGATCGACGAGTACGTCGCCGGCTTCGCCGAGGAGCCCGGTTACCTCGACCACGCTGCCTTCGGTCCCGTGCAGACCGCCGTCCTCGAGGAGCAGCGCGTCCTCGGCCACATCCAGGAGCACATGCGCTTCGGGGCGATCGAGACGCTCGACGAGCAGGACGCCCGGGTCCGTGCCGTCGCCGCCCGCCTGGTCCGTCGCCGCGAGGACCAGGTCGTGTCCCAGACGGCCACCACCCCCGGCCTGCTGCACACCGCGTTCGGCCTCACCGGAGGCGTGCTCGTCGCCGCGGAAGAGTACCCGTCGCTGCCGCTCGCGCTCGCCAGCGCCGCCTCGGCCACCGGCGGTCGCGTGCAGCCCGTCGTCATCGAGTCCGGCGCCGGCTGGCTCACCCCCGACCTGATCCGCGAGCGGCTGTCCGACGACGTCACCGCGGTCGCACTGTCGCTCGTCGACTGGCGCACCGGCTACCTGGCCGACCTCGCCGCCATCCGTGACGTCATCGGCGACCGCCTGCTCATCGTCGACGCCATCCAGGGCTTCGGCATCGTCGACGCCCCGTACGAGGTGGCTGACGTCGTCGCCACCGGCGGGCAGAAGTGGCTGCACGCCGGATGGGGCACCGGCTTCACCGCATTCAGCGACCGGGCTCTCGAACGCGTCAAGCCGGCACTGTCCGGGCCGCACGGCACGACCGGCTGGCCGACCGAGGTGCCGAGCGTCCGTCCCGCCGCCGCAGCGTTCGCCATGTCGCGCGTCGACCCCGTGTCCCAGGCGCGCCTGGCCGTGTCGCTCGAGCGCCTCACCGCTGTCGGGGTCGCCGCCGTGCAGGAACGCATCGCCGACCGGATCGATCGGGTCATCGACATCGCGGACGAGTTCGGGCTGCCCGTCGAGTCCAGCCGCGACCCCCGGGAGCGTGCCGGCATCGTCGTCCTCCGCCCCGCGGCCGGCCGGCTCACGGCACTCACCGCGGCGATGCACAACCACGGCGTCACGGCGACGGCCCGCCTGGGCGAGGTCCGGGTCTCGGCGTTCGCGTCCACGACGGACGAGACGCTCGGCATGTTCCGCGACGCGTGCATCTCGTACGCCACCATGGGCTGACGCCGGCGCTTCCGGCTCCTGCTCCTGCTCTCGGCTGGCCCCGCCCGGCTCGGCTCGCGCCCACCGGTCACGACACCCCGTCTGCGCCTCGCCGAGCGGTCACGTTCTGTCGTTCCGGAGGCATGGGAGCGACGTTTCGTGACCGCTCGGCGAGGGGTGCGTGGGCGTGGCGCTGCGCCTCCCGTCCGCCCTGCCGACCGGTCCCGACGCCCCGTCTGCGTTCCGCCGACCGGTCACGTTCTGTCGTTCCGGAGGCATGGGAGCGACGTTTTGTGACCGCTCGGCGTGGGGTGCGTGGTCGCGGGGGGGGGGGGGGGGGGGGGGGGGGGGGGGGGGGGGGGGGGGGGGGCGCGCCCCCCCCCCCCCCCCCCCCCCCCC
>NZ_JARUXD010000134.1:0-3390 GCF_030433875.1 Curtobacterium sp. PsM8
GCCCGGTACCAGCTGGTACCGGGCCTCCCGTACGTCTGCGGCACTGGTCGGCGTGCCTACCGGGCTCGGGGATCGGGCGGGACCTCGTGGGCGTGGATACCGGACGTCTGGATCGGCCCGGTGAAGAGGGCGGAGCGTTCGTCGCCCTCGCCGAAGAGCTGCGAGTCCGACTCGTTCCGAGCACTGCGCTTGGTCGGCGGCGTGCGGGTCGGCTCCGTGAGCTGCATGCGCTGCAGCGGGAGCGCGTCGGGGTGGTGGCGCTGCACCCACTCGACCATCTCCTCGCGGACGTAGCAGCGCAGGTCGAAGAGCCCGCCGGCGTCGGGGGCGGTGACCAGGATCCGCACCCGGACCAGCCCGCCGACCGCGTCCGTGACCTGCAGGACCTTGGTGCGGCCGTCCCAGATCGTGCTCGTCGCGAGGATCCGGTCGAGTTCCTCGCGCATGTCGGACGGGCTGACCCGCCAGTCCAGGTCGAACTCGACGGCACCGAGGAGCTCACTGCTCGTCCGCGTCCAGTTCTCGAACGGCGTGCTCGTGAAGTACGTGGACGGCAGCACGAACCGGCGGTCGTCCCACAGGTGCACGACGACGTAGGTGAGGGTGATCTCCTCGATCCGCCCCCACTGCGCCTCGACCACCACCACGTCGTCGACGCGGATCGACCCGGAGAAGGCGAGCTGCATGCCCGCGAAGACGTTGCCGAGCATCGACTGCGCGGCGAGACCGGCGATCACCGACAGCAGACCGGCGCTGGCGAGGACGCTCGCGCCCGCGGCCTCCACCCCGGGGAAGGTGAGCAGGATCGCGCCGACGGCGATGATGACGAGGACGGCGACCGTCAGCCGGCGGATGATGAGCACCTGCGTGCGCACCCGACGGGCGACACGGTTGTCCGGGACGTCGACGCGGTACCGGTGCAGGCCGAGGCTCTCGAGGAAGATCGCCAGCTCGCACGCCAGCCAGCAACCGACGCCGATCATCACGATGAGGAAGACGTGCGAGACGTCGTCGCGCCACGGGAACCGGTCGAGGTCGTTCGGCACGCTCGTCGTGAACGCCGTCCAGAGCAGGGCGACGAGCAGGGTGCTGCGGGTCGGGTGTTTCGTCCGCCGGGAGAGCGCGAGCGCCCAGCGTTCACGCCGACCGAGGGCGCGGAACACCAGGTGCAGGACCAGGGCCGCCACCGCCGTGAGGAGCAGCGCGAACCCGATCGCGACGAGCAGTCTGAGGAGGATGTCCATCCCCCCATGGTGTCGCAGCGTGCCCCCGACGTGCGTCCAGCGGTAGCGTTCTCGCCATGACAGCGAAGAACGACACGGGCGTGGACCGCGCTCCGGCGAACGACTTCTCGCACGAGCAAGAGGGCTACCAGCACGGGTTGAAGCCCCGCCAGCTGCAGATGATCGCCATCGGTGGCGCCATCGGCACGGGGCTCTTCCTCGGTGCCGGGGAACGGTTGCACAACGCCGGACCAGCACTCGCGATCACCTACCTGATCGCGGGCGTGTTCGCCTTCTTCATCCTCCGGGCACTCGGCGAACTCGTGCTGCACCGGCCGTCCTCGGGCTCGTTCATCTCGTACGCGCGGGAGTTCTACGGCGAGAAGTTCGCCTACGCCGCCGGCTGGATGTACTTCCTGAACTGGGCGATGACGTCGATCGTGGACACCACGGCCGTCGCGGTCTACCTGAAGTACTGGTCGGCGTTCACCGCCGCACCGCAGTGGCTGCTCGCACTCATCGCCCTGGTCGTCGTCCTGGCGGCGAACATGGTCGCGGTGAAGGTGTTCGGCGAGCTCGAGTTCTGGTTCGCGCTCATCAAGGTCGCCGCGCTCGTCGCGTTCCTCGTGGTCGCGATCATCTGGCTGGTCTTCGCGTTCCCGGTGGAGACCGGCGGCGAAGCGGTCCGCACCGGCTTCTCGATCTGGGGCGACAACGGCGGCATCCTGCCGAACGGCGTCCTGCCGGCCGTCCTCGTCATCCAGGGCGTCGTGTTCGCCTACGCCGCGATCGAGCTCGTCGGCACCGCGTCCGGTGAGACGCAGGACACCGAGAAGGTCATCCCCCGCGCCATCAACTCCGTCGTCTTCCGCATCGCGGTGTTCTACGTCGGCTCGATCGTGCTGCTCTCGATCCTGCTGCCCTACACGGCGTACAAGAAGGGCGAGAGCCCGTTCGTGACGTTCTTCTCGTCGCTCGGCAACCCGCACGTCGGCGTCATCGTCGGGTCGATCATGAACTTCGTCGTGCTGACCGCCGCACTGTCCTCGCTGAACGCCGGGCTCTACTCGACCGGGCGTGCGCTGCACTCGATGGGCATGAACGGCTCCGCGCCGAAGTGGACCACGAAGATGTCGAAGGGCGGGGTGCCGTACGCCGGCATCCTGCTGACCGCGGCGTTCACCGTCGCCGGCGTCGCGCTCAACTACTTCGTCCCCGGGCAGGCGTTCGAGATCGCCCTGAACATCGCGAGCCTCGGCATCATCACCGCGTGGGGCACGATCATCCTCTGTCAGATGAAACTGCGGCAGTGGGCCAAGCAGGGGCTCGCGAAGGAACCGACGTTCCGGCTGCCGGGTGCTCCGGTCACGGCATGGCTGACGCTGGCGTTCCTCGCCGCGGTGATCGTGCTCATGGCGATCGACTACCCGATCGGCACGTACACGATCGCGTCGCTCGTCATCGTCATCCCGCTGCTCATCGTCGGCTGGTTCCTGCAGCGCGACCGAATCCTGCGCATCGCCTCGCTGCGGCAGGGCGTCACCGGGCCCTACCCGGTGAACGGCCGCGACCCGGCCGCCCAGGTCCGCCGACGTGACGGCGACGACGGCACCGCCTGACCCCTGTCCACTCAGGAACCGCCCGGCCCCGACAGGGTCGACCGAGTCGGGCACCCGCAGGTACGATCAGCGGGTGCCGGACTCTCCTGTTCTCCCGACGCTCGACCTGCAGCACACCTGGCGTGGTGCGCTCTGCCGGGTCCGCGTGTTCCGCGACCGCGTGACGGCCGAGACCAGCTACGAGCGCGAGACGCTGCTGCCGGTGCCGATGGAGGCCGTGCTGGGCTGGCGGATCGAGGAGTGCGACTTCGACGCGGTGTGCGTCGAGTTCGTCACGCTGGCGGACGTCTGGCGTGTCCTGCTCTCCCCCGCGGACGAGTCGCTCGCGGACATGGCGCTGCGCTCGGCGCTCGGCGCGCCGATGCCGGCGGCCTCGTAGCGCGCCTGCCCTCGTGCCGCTGGCCTGATGCCGGCGGCCTCGTAGCGCGGCTGGCCTCGTGACGTGACGGCACGGGTGCCCCCGGTGTGGTGACCGGACGGGGGGGGCCCGGGGGGGGGGCCGCCCGGCGCGCGGCCGGCGCGAGTGGGGGGGCGGGGGGGGGCGGGCC
>NZ_JARUXD010000135.1:0-3237 GCF_030433875.1 Curtobacterium sp. PsM8
CCCCGGCGTGCCGGCCGCGCACCTGCGTGGACACTGACACGGCCATGCGGATCCCCCCCCCCCCCGGCCCCCCCCCGGGCCCCCCCCCCCCCGGCCCCCCCCGCCGCCCCCCCCCCCCCCCCCACCGAGGTGCACCGCACCGTCGCCGCCCCGACCCGAGACGTACCGGCCCGCCCCCGCGCCCGGGTCACTGTGCCCGAGCCCGCAACCGTCCCCGTTCCCTGACCGCGCACGACCATGCACGAGAACACGAGGTAGCCGTGACCACCACCGCACCAGCCCCCGTCACCGCGACGGACACGCTGCTCGACTTCCGGAACGTCGAGATGACGTTCCCGAACGGCACCATCGCCCTGCAGGGCGTCGACCTGACCGTGGACCGCGGCCAGTTCGTCTCGGTCGTCGGCCCGTCCGGCTGCGGCAAGTCGACGCTGCTCCGGATCGCCTCCGGGCTCGAGACCGCGTCCGACGGCACCGCCGGGGTCGCCGCCGACCGGATCGGCTACGTCTTCCAGGACGCCACGCTCCTGCCGTGGCGGAGCGTGCAGGGGAACGTCGAACTGCTCGCCGAACTCGGGCACGTGCCCAAGGCCGAACGGGCCGCGAAGGCGAAGCACGCGATCGACCTGGTCGGTCTGAACGGCTTCGAGGCGAACCTGCCGAAGCAACTGTCCGGCGGCATGCGGATGCGCGTCTCGCTCGCCCGGTCGCTGACCCTCGACCCGGAGCTGTTCCTGTTCGACGAGCCGTTCGGCGCCCTCGACGAGATCACCCGCGAACGCCTCAACGACGAACTGTTGCGGCTGTTCGTGGAGCAGCAGTTCGCCGGCCTGTTCATCACCCACTCGGTGTCCGAGGCCGTCTACCTGTCCACCGAGGTCATCGTCATGTCGGGCCGACCGGGCAGCATCGTCGGCCGGTTCGACGTGCCCTTCCCGATGCCCCGCGACCCGGACATCCGCTTCACCCCCGAGTTCGCCGAACTGGTCGGCGAAGTCTCGCACGCGCTCCGGGAAGGACACCGCTGATGGTCACGCTGCAGGAGGTCGCCGAGGCCCGCACCGCACGCACCGCCGCCCGCCGGTCCTCGACCCGCACCCGCCGCTCGGTCACCTGGTGGCAGCCCGTCGTCGTCCTCGCCGTGCTCGTCGCCGTCTGGTACGCCGCGGCCTACTACTACGACCACGTCCGGAGCCTGGCGTTCCTCGTGCCGTACCCGCACCTGGTGCTCACGGCGATCGTCGCCCCGACCGGGATGAACGGCGCCCCCTCGACGTTCGGCCACGACCTGTGGACGGCCCTCGGACGGACCACCGTCGTGTCACTGACCGGGCTGGCGTTCGCGATCGTCATCGGCGTCCTCTGGGCGATGGCGATGGCGCAGGCGAAGTGGCTCGAGAACTCGCTCTACCCCTACGCGGTCGTGCTGCAGTGCGTGCCGATCCTGGCGCTCGTGCCGCTGATCGGTGCCCTGTTCGGCTACGAGTTCACCAGCCGGGTCATCGTCACGGTGATGATCGCCCTGTTCCCGATGGTGTCGAACACGCTGTTCGGGCTGCAGTCCGCCGACCGGGCGCAGCACGAGCTCTTCCGGCTCCAGCGCTCCAGCCGCCTCGCCCGACTGGTGAAGCTGCAGGTCCCCGCGGCGCTGCCGTCGATCTTCGTCGGGCTGCGGACCTCGGCCGGCCTGTCCGTGATCGGCGCGATCGTCGGCGACCAGTTCTTCCAGCGCGGCAACCCCGGCCTCGGCGTCCTGATCCAGGTCACCGCATCGCGACTGATGGGGCCCGAGCTCTACGCGACCATCATCATCGCCTCGCTCTACGGCGTCGTGGTGTTCCTGGTCTTCGGCCTGCTCGGTCGCCTGGCCGTCGGCCGCTGGCACGACTTCGGCTGACGCCCGACCCGTCGGCCGCCCCCGCTCCTCCCTTCCCACAGCACCCACCCCCAGCACCACGAGACCCGCACCACGAACGGAGCCTCCATGCGCACCACCACCCGAATCGGCGCTGTCACCGCCGCCCTCACCGTCACCGCACTCGCCCTCACCGGCTGCGCGAGCGGCTCGGCGAGCGGCAGCAGCACCACGGCCGCCAGCGCCGCCACGGCGACCGGCCCGAAGGTCGACCTGTCCGGCACCTGCCCCGCGACCGTCGTCGTCCAGACCGACTGGAACCCGGAGGGCGAGCACGGCCACCTGTACCAGATGCTCGGCCCGAACCCGACGATCGACGCCTCCGGCAAGACCGTCACCGGCGACCTGTACGCGAACGGCAAGCCGACCGGGGTGAAGCTCGAGATCCGTGCCGGCGGCCCGGCCATCGGCTACTCGAAGGTCAGCTCGCAGATGTACCAGGACAAGTCGATCACCCTCGGCTACGTCTCCACCGACGAGGCCGTGCAGTTCTCCGGCAAGCTGCCCACCACCGCGGTGTTCGCCGAGAACGACCAGTCCCCGTTCGTGATCATGTACGACCCGTCGAAGTACAAGGACGTCGACAGCATCAAGGACCTCGGCAAGCAGCTCGAGAAGAAGAAGGGCGTGGTCCGGTACTTCAACGGCGCCTCGTACATGTCGTACCTCGAGTCGGCGGGCATCCTGCCGAAGAGCATCCTCGACGGCAGCTACGACGGCACCCCGGCGAAGTTCGTCTCCGCGGGCGGCAAGGACGCGCAGCAGGGCTTCGCCACCGCCGAGCCGTACATCTACCAGAACCAGGTCGCCGCCTGGGGCAAGAAGGTCGCGTACAAGCTCGTCTCGAGCACCGGCTGGAACCCGTACCCCGAGACGATGTCGGTCCGCACCGGTGAACTGTCCAAGCTGTCGCCGTGCCTGAAGCAGCTCGTGCCCGTGATGCAGCAGGCGGACGTCGACTACCTGAAGTCCCCCGGCGCCACCAACGACCTGATCACCCAGCTCGTGCAGCAGTACAACAACGGCTGGACCTACGACTCGAAGGTCGGCGCGTTCGCCGCGAAGCAGATGAAGTCGCTCGGCATCGCGACCGACGGTGACAACGGCTACGTCGGTGACCTCGACGAGAAGCGCGTCACCGACTTCATCGAGAAGGCCACCCCGGTCTTCGCCGGCGACGGCGGGGACGTGAAGTCCGGTCTGCAGGCCTCCGACCTGTACACGAACGAGTTCCTGGACAAGAAGGTCTCGCTCGGCTTCTGAGCGCGCCGGTCGGCCCAGCCGACCACCCACCGGACGGGAGGCGCGGTGCAGGACCGCCC
>NZ_JARUXD010000136.1:0-3180 GCF_030433875.1 Curtobacterium sp. PsM8
GCCCGCGGGCGGGGGGGGGGGGGGGGGGGCCGGGGGGGGGGGGGGGGGGGGGGGGGGGGCCGGCGGGGGGGGGGGGGGGGGGGGGGGCGCCCCGGCCCCCCCCCGCCCGTCATCCGGTCACGCTGCACGCGCGACCCACCGTCGTCATGCTGCCGAGCGCGCGACCAACCGGTCGACCGCCGCGACGGGGATGCCGACCCAGGTGGGGCGGTTCCGCGCCTCGTAGACGACCTCGTAGACCGCCTTGTCGAGCTCGAAGGCGTCGAGCAGTGCGCGGTGTGCGCGCAGGTCGGACCCGCTGCCCCGCTCGTACCCGTCGAGGAACGCACTGCGCGCCTCGTGCGCCCAGTCGCCGGTGTCCACGGGCTCGTCCTCGTGCGCGAGGGCGCCGGCGACGTAGTCGAAGGACCGCAGCATGCCGGCGACGTCCCGCAGTGCGACGTCCGGACGTGAGCGTTCCGGCATCGGACGGAGCGGCTCGCCCTCGAAGTCGAGGAAGACCCATCCACGGGGCTCGGGGGCTGAGAGCACCTGCCCGAGGTGCAGATCGCCGTGGATACGCTGCATGGTCGGCCACGGCACGGTCGCCGCCCGGTCGTAGACCCGGCCGACGGCGGCGGCGTGCTCGGCGACCTGCGGCACCTCGGCGGCCGCCGTGTCGAGGCGACGACGCATCGTCGCGATCGCCTCGTCGACCTGGTCCGGTCCGGAGGTCGCGGTGGGCATCGCGCCGGCCAGGACCGTGTGCACCTCGGCGAGCGCGGCACCGAGTCGGTCGGCGGCACTGGCGAAGGACTCGCCGCCCCGGGCCGCCGTGAGCGCGACGCGCCAGGCGTCCTCCAGCCCCGGCAGGAACTCCTGCGCGAAGGCGAGGTGGCCGTGCGCGGTGCCGCTCGCCTGACCGGCGTCCGGCCACTCCCCCGTCAGCGCGCCGAAGGTGCGTGGCACGCGGACGGAGCCGGCGGTCGACAACGCACGCTGGGTGGTGACGTCGGGGTTCTCACCGTCGTGCAGGACACGGAAGACCTTGGTGATCACCTGGCCGCTCTCGGCGGTGTCGGCGATGACGGACGTGTTCGACTGCTCGCCGCTGAGGACGCGCGCGCCGGTGACCGGACCGATGTGTTCACCGTCGGCCTCGATGCGGCCGAGCAGCCAGCGTGCGTAGGCGACGTCGTGCGGGGCGTCGTAGACCGCTGCACCGTCGAGTTCGGTGACCAGGGCGTGCGCGAGCTCGGGGATCGCGGCGGGGCGCACGGTGAGCGGGACCTGGTAGAGGACGGGGCCGGTGGGGGCGTCGTCGAGGACGAACAGGGTGCGGATCGTCGCGTCCGCGGTGGTGTCGGTCTGTTCGGCGACGACCCGGATGCTGGGGGTCCCGCCCTTGGCGGCGTACCACCGTTGGTCGGCCATCCAGCCGGCGACGGCGGTCTCGAAGGGGTCGGCGTGCACAGCGTCGGTCATGTCGGGGACGCTACCCGTCGCTGCTGCGCTGGGTCGCGGGATCACGGGTGTGGGGTGCGTCGCGGCGCGGTGGCGGGCCGCGTCGGGGCGCGGGTCCGGGCCGCGTCGGGTCACGGTGGCGGGCTGCGTCCCTTCCTGCACAGGGCGACGCTGGCCGGGAGGCTGTCCACAGTTCGCGGGGACCGTCACGGCGCTGGGGTGGTCCGGACGACACTGACTCGCATGCCCCAGCGAGACGATCCCCACGATGACGACTTCCCGGCCCCACGCCTGACGTGGCGGGTGCCGGACGCGCGCCGTCTGCCCGCCCTCGAGCCCTACGCGGACGTCGTCGGACGGGTCCCGCACGTGATCGTGCGTGAGACCGTCTGGGACACGTCGGACGGGGTGCTCGCCGCCGCCGGGGTCGACCTGGTGCGCAGTGAAGACGGCACCTGGACGATCGACCGCGGGGACGGCTCGGAACAGCTGGCGGACCGGACGGCTGATGCCCCGGTGCCGGAGCTGGCGGTGTACCTCCGTGGTCGCCCCCTGACCGTGGTCCGGCGGCGCGACACCACGGCGGCCCTGCTGGTGCTGCACAGTCGGGACGGCCGCGTGCGTGCCGAGGTCGCCGACGTCCGGGTCGACGAAGGCGCTCCGGGCGAGCCGGTGCTGCGGGTCGGCCGGTGGTGGGCGCTGGCCGACGACGGCAGCGAGCATGCGCTCGTCCGCGGGGTGGAGCGGGCGATGCGGGACGCAGCCGAGGACAGTGCGGCCGAGGGCGACGAGCGGGGCGCAGGCCTGTCCGAGCAGCCGCCGGTGCCGCTCCCCCGACGTACGCCCGTCCGTCGACCGGCCGGAGTGCGCCGCCCGAGATCGGGCACCGCCGCTCGGTTCGTCGTCGATGCCCTGGCCACGCTCCGTGCCGACGTGGTCCGGATCGACCCGCTCGTCCGGCGCGGGGAGCCCGACGCGCTGCACGCCCTCCGCGGGTCGCTCCGCCGGATCCGGAGTGTCCTGGCCGTGTACCGCGGAGCACTCGACCGCGGCGCCACCGAAGTGGTGCGACGGAGCCTCGGCCACGTCGGGCGTGCCGCCGGGGTGGCCCGCGACGCCGAGGTCCTGGTCGGGACCGTGCGGTCACTGGCCGACCGCGCACCCATCGGACTCGTCGGCGACGCCGCGTCGGCCGCGCTCCTCGCCCGCCTGACCGCCCCTCACCGCGACGCAGCAGCCGGGTTCGATGAGGTGCTGCGATCCGCCGAGTGGTTCGACGCCCTCGATGCACTCGACGCGCTCATCGCCGCCGCACCGCCCGGTCCTCGGGCCGGAGAGGCCGTTCGTCCCTTCGTCGAGCGTCGCCTGCACCGCGAACGACGGCGCGTGCGACGTGTGCGGGACACGGCAGCCCGCGCCGGTGACCTCGAGGTGCTCCACGATGCCCGCAAGGCCGCGCGACGGCTCCGGTACGGCATCGACGCGGCGGGCGGATTCGTCAGCGGCCGTCAGCACCTCGGTCGACTCCGGAAGGTGCAGGCGGCTGTGGGCGACGGACTGGACGCCGCGCACGCCGTCACGGCCCTGCAGCTGCGGACGGACTTCACCGCCGGTGTCCTGGCGAGGGGGGGGGGGGGGGGGGGGGGGCGCGGGGCCGCTGGTGCGGGGGGCGGCCCCGCCCCACGACGGGGTCCGGCACCGGCACGGCGGACATGAGCGCTGCCGTGTAGGGGTGCA
>NZ_JARUXD010000137.1:0-2953 GCF_030433875.1 Curtobacterium sp. PsM8
GGGTGGGGGTCGGGGGCGGTCTTTTTTTTATATTACACCGGGGGCGCCCCGTCCCCCGTTGGGGGGGGGCCTCCAGTCCGTTGGTCCGCACGGTGCGGAACCGGCGTCAGCTGAGCTGGTTCGCCTCGACCCAGGCCAGGTACTCCGGCGACACCGAACCGGTGACGTACTCGCCCGTGAAGCAGCTCATCTCGAGGTCCGTGACGTCCGAGCCCTCGATGATCGCGTCGCGCATGTCACCGATCTCCTGGTAGATCAGGTGGTCGCTGCCCAGCACCCGGTTGATCTCCGGGATCTTCCGGTCGTGGGCGATCAGCTCGGCGCGCGTCGGCATGTTGATGCCGTAGACGTGCGGGAACCGGACCGGGGGCGCCGCACTCGTGAAGGTGACCTCGTTCGCGCCGGCGGCCCGCGCCATCTCGACGATCTCGCGGCTCGTCGTACCGCGCACGATGGAGTCGTCCACGATCAGGATGTTCTTGCCCTTGAACTCGGACGACATCGCGTTGAGCTTCTGGCGGACCGAACGCTTGCGCTCCGCCTGCCCTGGCATGATGAACGTGCGGCCGACGTAGCGGTTCTTGTAGAAGCCCTCGCGGTACTCGATGCCGAGCTTCTGCGCGACCTGCATCGCGGCAGGGCGGCTGGAGTCCGGGATCGGCATCACGACGTCGATGTCGCCGGTCGGGGCGTACTGCTCGATCGTGTCCGCCAGGCGGTTGCCCAGGCGGAGACGGGCGTCGTACACGGAGATGCCGTTCATCACGGAGTCCGGACGGGCCAGGTAGACGTACTCGAAGGAGCACGGCACCAGGCGCGGGTCCTTCGCGCACTGCCGGGCGTGCATCGTGCCGTCCATCTCGATGAAGACGGCCTCGCCCGGGGCGACGTCGCGGACGATGTCGTAGCCGCCGGACTCGAGCACCAGGGACTCGGACGCGACGACCCACTCGCTCTTGCCGGCGTCGTCGAACTTGTGCCCGAGGATCAGCGGCCGGATGCCGAACGGGTCGCGGAACGCCAGCAGGCCGTGACCCGCGATCGTGGCGATCGTGGCGTACGAACCCTCGACCCGCTCGTGCACGCGCTCGACCGCGTCGAACACCTGCCCGGGGTCGAGGTGCGTGCCGCGGACCTGGCCCTGCAGCTCGTGCGCCAGGACGTTCACGAGCAGCTCGGTGTCCGAGGTCGTGTTGAGGTGCCGGCGGTCGATGTCGAACAGCTCGCGGGTGAGTTCCCGCGTGTTCGTCAGGTTGCCGTTGTGCACGAGGACGATGCCGTACGGCGCGTTCACGTAGAACGGCTGGGCTTCCTCTTCGTTCACGGCGGCGCCGCGGGTGGCGTAACGGACGTGGCCGAGGCCCATCGTCCCGAGGAGTGCCCGCATGTCACGGGTACGAAAACCCTCGCGCACGTGGCCGCGGGTCTTGTGCATGTGGTGCACGTGACCGTCGACCGTGGCGATGCCCGTGGAGTCCTGTCCCCGGTGTTGCAGGAGGAGCAGGGCGTCGTAGATGGATTGGTTTGCAGGCCCCTGCGCAACGAGGCCGACGATGCCGCACATTCGCGGGGTGCTCCAGACCGTAGGATCGGGTGGTACCGAACAAGTCTGCCATGCCCTGCGGAGGACGACGTATGCCCAACCCCTACGCCGAGGCCGGCGTCGACACCGCTGCCGGTGACCTGGCCGTCGAGCTCATGAAGTCCGCCGTGTCGGCGACGCACAACGCGTCAGTCCTGGGCGGGGTCGGCGGCTTCGCCGGTCTGTACGACGTCTCGTTCCTCAAGGACTACGAGCGGCCCCTCCTCGCCACCTCGACCGACGGCGTCGGCACGAAGGTCGCGATCGCGCAGGCCATCGACAAGCACGACACGATCGGGCAGGACCTGGTCGGCATGGTCGTCGACGACATCGTCGTGGTCGGCGCGACGCCGCTGTTCATGACGGACTACATCGCCTGCGGCCGGGTCGTCCCGAACCGCATCGCCGACATCGTCGCCGGCATCGCCCGCGGCTGCGCGGCCACCGGCACCGCCCTGGTCGGCGGCGAGACCGCGGAACACCCGGGCCTGCTCGGACCGGACGACTACGACGTCGCCGGTGCCGCGGTCGGCGTGGTCGAGGCCGGTTCGCAGCTCGGCGCCCACCTGGTGCAGGACGGCGACGTGGTCATCGCGATCGAGTCCTCCGGGCTGCACTCGAACGGGTACTCGCTCGTCCGGCACATCCTGGGCCAGCGCGGCATCGGCTACACCGACACGCTGCCGGAGCTCGGCGGGCTGGTCGGCGAGGCCCTGCTCGAGCCCACCCGCCTCTACACGACCCCGCTGCTCGAGCTGATCGACGGACACCCGGGCGACGTGCACTCGCTGTCCCACGTCACCGGTGGCGGCATCGCGGCGAACCTGGCGCGCGTGCTGCCCGTCGGCTCGTGGGTCGAGGTCGACCGTTCCACCTGGCAGCCGCTGCCGGTGTTCCGCGTCCTGGCGGAGCTGGCCGGCACCCCGATCGAGGACACCGAGAGCACCTGGAACCTGGGCATCGGCATGTTCGCGATCGTCTCGGCAGCATCGGTCGACGGGGTCACCGCGACGCTCCGGTCGGCCGGGCTGCCGGCGTGGGAGGTCGGCACGGTGTCGATCGGCACGCGCGACCTGACCGGGTTCGAGCAGGGTGCCAAGGGCGTCGACGGCGGGGCCGTGCGCCTGGTCGGGTCCTACGCGGGCTGAGTCCCGGCGCGCTGGTCGGCTCCTGCCGACGTGGTCGAGGTCGAGGTCGCACGACGTGCCGCCTGCGCTCTGTCGAGGTTGCACGACGTGCCGCCTGCGCTCTGTCGAGGTGGGGCCGCCAGCCGCGCGGGGGGGGGGGGGGGGGGGGGTGGGGGGGGCCCCGGGGCCCGCGCGCCGGGCGCCCCCCCGCCCGGGGGGCGGGCGCCCCCCGGGCGCCGGACCC
>NZ_JARUXD010000138.1:0-2943 GCF_030433875.1 Curtobacterium sp. PsM8
TGGGCGCTTGGCGACGATGACACCCGCAAGGCCGTCGAGCAGGCCCAGGACCGCGGCGGCCCGGCGGCCCACCCCGCCCACCCCCCGGGGGCGGGGGGGGCCCCCCCCCGCCCCCCCCCGGTCCGGTCTGTCGTGCCGGTCCGCGCGTCAAGCGAGCTCGATGAGCTCCGCGTAGTCCTTGTTCCAGTGGTCCTCGGTACCGTCCGGGAGCAGCAGCACGCGCTCGGGGTTGAGTGCCTCGACCGCACCCGCGTCGTGGGACACGAGGACGACGGCGCCCTCGAAGCCGGCGAGGGCATTGAGGATCTCCTCACGCGACGCGGGGTCCAGGTTGTTCGTGGGCTCGTCGAGCAGCAGCACGTTCGCTCCCGACACGACGATCATCGCGAGCGACAGGCGGGTCTTCTCGCCACCGGACAGGACACCGGCCTTCTTGTAGCCGTCGTCCCCGGTGAACAGGAACGACCCGAGCACCCGGCGGGCCTCGGTCTCGTTGAGGTCGGTGGACGCCGAGACCATGTTCTCGATCACCGTGCGGTTGACGTCGATGTTCTCGTGCTCCTGCGCGTAGTACCCGATGCGCAGGCCGTGGCCGGGCTGGACCTCACCGGTGTCCGGTGCGTCGGCACCTGCCAGGATGCGGAGCAACGTCGTCTTGCCGGCACCGTTGAACCCCAGGATGACGACACGGGAACCGCGGTCGATCGCCAGGTCGACGCCCGCGAAGATCTCGAGTGAGCCGTAGGACTTCGACAGCCCCTCGGCCATCAGCGGCGTGCGACCACACGGAGCCGGCGTGGGGAACCGGATCTTCGCGACCCGGTCGGCCACGCGCTCGTCCTCGAGGCCCGCGAGCAGCTTGTCGGCACGGGCGACCATCTGGTGCGCCGCAGCGGCCTTCGACGCCTTCGCACCGAAGCGAGCAGCCTGGTCCTTCAGGGTCGCGGCCTTCTTCTCGGCACCGGCGCGCTCCTTGCGACGACGCTCCTCGTCGGCGACGCGCTGCCGCTGGTAGAGCTTCCAGCCCATGTTGTAGATGTCGATGGTCTGTCGGTTCGCGTCGAGGTAGAAGACGCGGTTCACGACCTCGTCCACCAGCTCCACGTCGTGGGAGATGACGATCACACCGCCCGCGTAGGTCTTGAGGTGCTCGCGCAGCCAGACGACCGAGTCGGCGTCGAGGTGGTTCGTCGGCTCGTCGAGGATCATCGTGTCCGCGTCGGAGAACAGGATGCGCGCGAGCTCGATACGACGACGCTGTCCACCGGAGAGCGTCTTGAGCTGCTGGTCGAGGATGCGGTCCGGCAGCTTGAGGTTCGACGCGATCGACGCCGCTTCGGCCTCGGCCGCGTAGCCACCCAGCGCATTGAACTCGTCGTCCAGACGGGAGTACCGCTTCATCGCCTTCTCGGCGACGGCCGGGTCCGTGCTGGCCATGTCGAGCGTGGCCTTGCGGATGCCGTCCACGAGCTCACCGAGACCGCGGGCGTCGAGGATCCGCTTACGGGCGGTGTCCTCGGGGTTGCCGGAGCGCGGGTCCTGCGGCAGGTAGCCGATCTCACCGGACCGCTGGATCGTGCCGTCGGTCGGGGCGGCTTCGCCCGCCAGGGCCTTGGTCATGGTGGTCTTCCCCGCGCCGTTCCGGCCGACGAGGCCGATCTTGTCACCCCGCTCGACGCGGAAGGACACGTTCTCCATCAGGAGGCGAGCCCCGACGCGGATCTCGAGTTCGTGCACGGCAAGCACAGTGGACGTCCAATCAGTTGGTGGGTTTGCACAACGGTGTGTGCGGGAGGTGCACCGCTACGCTGACGGGAACCGATGGTCCAGAACAGGACCAGCAGTCCATTCTAGGAGAATCCATGACGAACGCCACCGGGTTCGCTCCCCGCGCAGTCCTCGCCGACCGTCTGCGCACGCACGGCCTGGCCACCGACGCCGCCCTGATCGCCGGTGGTGCGCTGTTCACCGCCGCGCTGGCGCAGGTCGAGGTGCCGATGTGGCCGGTCCCCGTGACCGGTCAGACGCTGGCCGTCGTCCTCGTCGGCGCGACGCTCGGTGCACGCCGCGGTGTCCTCTCGATGCTCGTCTACGCGATCGTCGGGCTCGCCGGGGCGCCGTTCTTCGCCGACGCCCAGGGCGGCCTGCACGCGCTGACCCTGCCGAGCTTCGGCTACGTCATCGGCTTCATCCCAGCCGCCGGCCTCATCGGCTGGCTCGCCCGCCGCAACTGGGACCGCAAGGTCGGGCGGGCCGCGGTCGCGATGCTGCTCGCGAGTGCGATCCCCTTCGTCACCGGCCTGCCGTACCTCGCCGTCGCCCTCGGCGCGCTCGGTGCGCCGAACGGCCTGCAGTCGGTCCTGGCGGCCGGCCTCTACCCCTTCGTCATCGGCGGCATCGCCAAGGCCCTCATCGCCGCGGGCGTGCTGCCCCTGGCCTGGAAGGCGCTCGGCCGCCGCTGAGCGCCCCGCACCCGATGGCGGACAGGAGGCCCGGTACCAGCTGGTACCGGGCCTCCCGTCCGTTCTGGGGACGCGACGCGGGGTCGGGAGCCGTTCCGACGCCCGCGAGCGGCCACGACATCCCGCCTGCCGTCCGCCGAGCGGTCACGACACCCCGCCTGCCGTCCGGCGAGCGGTCACGATTCGTCGGTCCGGAGGGCCGAGAACGACGTTTCCTGACCGCTCGGCGGAGATGACCGGCGCGGCGGAGGACGAGACCCTCGGGTGTCAGACACCCCGTTCGTGGACGCCGAGCGGTCACAGGTCGTCGGTCCGCGGGCGCGAGAACGACGTTCTGTGACCGTTCGGCGAGAGCGCGCCGGGCGCGCCGGGCGGGACACGACGACGGACGGGAGGCCCGGTACCAGCTGGTTCCGGGCTGTCTCTTATAAAAATCTCAGAGCCCACGAGACGAACGCAATAATGTCGTATGGCGTGGTGT
>NZ_JARUXD010000139.1:0-2594 GCF_030433875.1 Curtobacterium sp. PsM8
GCTGCTGGTGAGCGCTTGCGGGTGTTTCCCGGCTTGTGACAGTGATTCGGGGCCGGTCGCGAACCGGTTTGGGTCGGTTTGTCCTCGTTACCGTTCTGTGACACACCGGGTTCTCGGGGCGGGCCGTCGAACGCTCGAATTCGTCGTCCCGAATCCCTCTGATCAGGCATTTTTGGCTCCGGACGGCGTTCGCGACATGGCAGGATCGACGAGTTCCGAGACGACGGTGTCTCCGCTGTCATCTCGAAAGGCGCCACCCCATGTCGTTCTGGGCCCTCTTCCTCATCGCGCTCGGTGTCTCCGCCGACGCCTTCGCCGTCGCGCTCGGCAAGGGCCTGCACATGAAGCGGTTCAACGTCCGGCAGGCCGTGGTGATCTCGATCGTCTTCGGTCTGTTCCAGGCGCTCATGCCGTTGCTCGGCTGGCTGCTCGGTACGACGTTCGCCCGGTCGATCGCCGCCTACGACCACTGGGTGGCGTTCGGGCTGCTCGCGCTCGTCGGCGGCAAGATGCTCTGGGAAGCGTTCCGCGGGCACGAGGACACCGACGAGGACACTGACCGGCTGCGCATCCGCGAGCTGCTGGTGTTGGCGATCGCGACGAGCATCGACGCCCTCGCCGTCGGCGTCACGCTGGCGTTCCTGCCGGTGTCGATCGGCTGGGCGGTCCTGCTCATCGGCATCACGACCGCGGTCCTGAGCTTCGTCGGCGTCGCCGTCGGCCGCCGGGTCGGTGCCCGCTTCGGCAAGCCGGCCGAGATCGCGGGCGGTGTGGTGCTCATCCTCATCGGCGTGCAGGTCGTCCTCGAGCACACCGGCGTCCTCGGCTGAGTTCGTCGTGAACGCTGGCGGTGGGTGAGAGGATCGCTCCGAACGGCGCAGCCCCACTCCGCGTGGACGAGCAAGCACGGGCAGCAAGAGCGACTGATGGGCAGTCCGCCATTGTGTTCGGCTTCGTTGGGGTCCGGGCAAGTGGGGCGATCGCCGGTTCACTCCACCAGGTACTCACCCCCGAGGAAGGTCGACATGGGCACTCCGACCGAGAACACGGAACCCCGCGATGGCCAGCGGCCGAGCAGGTACCAGTGGCGATACGGACCCGTGCGTCTCGTCATGCCGTGGGCAGCCGTGGTGGTCGGGGCACTGCTCGCGGTCATGCACCGCACGCCGGTGCTCCTGTGGGCAGGAATCGGCCTGATCGCGCTCGGGGTGGCCTTCTTCTTCGTCTACCGCTTCATGGCCAAGCGAGGCATCTGAGCGGGGCTCGCGCCAGCCCTGACGACGACCGCTGATCTGGAAGCCCGGAGCCTCACGCAGGTGCCGCGGCCGAGCGTTCCCGCCCGAAGCATCAAGACTCGTACTCGGGGTCTTCGAGCCATTCGTCCGCGACGCTCAGCGTGGCAGCGTGTGTGTACCCGACGAGCTCGCCCAGGAACTCGGATCGGTTGTAGCTCTCACCGATGGACCGTACGCACCAGGAACCGTCGTCGAGCTTGACCATCATGAAGATCGCTTCCGCCGTCGTCCCCTCGGGCAGAGGTGCCGCCGTCAGTTCCCCGACGAGTTCGCGGAGCGGAACGTTCGGCCGTTCTTCGTTAGTCGACATCCCTGACTCCGTCCCTTGATCAGCGTCGAGCGTAACTGTGCTGGTCAACGGGTTCAACGCTTGCGGCGCAAGAACACGATCACCGCAACGATCACGAGAGCTGCGACGCCAGCGAACCAGAGCGCGGGAGGAATCGAGTTGCCTTGATTCGGATTCACGGCAGCCAACGAAGTGAGCACTGCTGTCATGCTTCCAGGCTAGCGATCACTGAGATCTGACTTGCGCTTCGCGTTCCGGACGACGTGATCGTGAAGCCCGTGTCCCGTTCGGCGATCGGGTCATCAGACGGCTCGGGCGGCGATCCACTCGCGATCGAACTGGCTCTGCCTGTCCATGCGAGGATCAGGCCGTGACTCGTGGGGACACCGACGGAAGCGGACGCACCGGGGCGGGACCGTGGCCGCATGTGCTGCTGGCAGCTGCAGTCGGCGCCGTCGCAGCCCAGTTCACCCACGGCGGTGCCGTCGCCGTTCTGCTGACGGGCTTGCCGGGCTTGGTGGTGCTCGTGATGGTCACGGTGGTGACCGGAGGCGCCCTCGCTGTGTGCGCGGTCCTCGGAACGGGTGCGCGGAAGTTCGCTTGGCTCGGAACCACGGCGCTTCTCGTGGTCCCCGCGGTACTCGTCGTCGACGCCGTCCTCTTCATGCGAGCCGGACCGAGCGATTCCCCCGACGGCCGCTTCTCACCGTCGCCGCTGCTGTGGGTGATCGGCGCGGTGCTCGCTGCCGTCCCGGCTCTGCTGGTGCAGGTGAGCCGTACCGGCGGATCCTCAGACGGTCGGAGCGACTGACACCGCGTCCGCGGGTGAGTCCGACCCATCTGGCTACAGACACCTTGACTGGATTCAGTCATTCGTGACTGAATGCCGGAAGGGTCGCCGCCAGCCGGGCCGCCCGCGGGGCCGCCCGGGGGGGGTGTTGTCGTCGGGGGGCCCCCCCCCCCCCACCGAGCCCCCCCCCCCGCCGCCCCCCCCCCCCCCGGATCCGGGG